>JAQGLP010000202.1 GCA_028292835.1 Variovorax sp. | reverse complement strand
TGCGCCAGCAGGATGTCGCCCGGCCGGATGCGGTCGAGCGCCTGCTGCAGAAGCTTCTCGTTGCTGAATTTCTCGCTCGGCAGTTCGTCGCCCAGGAAGCCGGCCGGCGCCCAGCCGACGTGCTCGTAGCCGCAGGCCTTGGCGGCAGCCAGCAGCTTGGGCGAGGTCTTGCCGCCGGGGGCGCGGAACAGCGGCAGCGGTTTCTTGCCGGTGATCTGGGCGAGGCGGTCGGACGCCTTGGCGATCTCGGCGCAGTAGGTCGCGGCGTCCCAGGTGAATTGCCGTCCGGCGAAAGCGCCGGCCGTGGGCTGCATGCGAAAGCGCGGCGCGGCGCTTTTGTCGTCGCCGCGCCAGTAGACGTGGTCGTAGGTGTGCGAGGCGAATTCGTGCCCCTCGGCCGCCCTCGCCTTCCACCAGGGCGCCCAGTGGTTGTCGAGGCTGTCGCCCTCGGTCTGCGTGCGCTCGGCGGCGCCGAAGAAGGTGACGCGCACGTCCTGCCGCCGGAGCACGTCGGCCACCAGCGGCGCGATGCCCATGTGGCCGGTGTCGAAGGTCAGGTAGACCGGTTTTTGGCAGGAATTTTGGGCGTTCGCCCCCGTGGATATGACGGACGCAGCTATCAAAATAAGAGCAGCCGCGCGCTGCGTGCGGCCCTGCCGGAGCGTCGCATAAGCCCCAGCGGCAAGCGAGGCGACGCCCGTTCGGGGAACACTGCGGAACCGGCTCTGCCGGGCCGCCGGTGTTGCCCCCTGCAAGGGGGTAGGCGGCCATACGAAGTGGGCAAGCCTGGGGATGTGCTTATCTGGCATGGTCCAGCGTCCAGACGCCGTGCGGCGAGCGGCCGACATTGACCTGGCGCACCACCTGGTGGCTCGCCAGGTCGACCACGCTGAGCTTCTTGGCCCAGCGCGAGGTGACATAGAGCGTCTTGCCGTCGGCCGTCACGTCCATGCAGTCGGGGCCGCCCGGCACGGGATAGGTGTCGGTGACCTTGAGCGTCGCGAGGTCGATGCGGTTGATGGTGTTGGCCACCCGGTTGCTCACGAACACGCTCTTGCCGTCGCCGGCATCGCGAAATGCGTGGGCGCCCTTGCCAGTCTGAATCTTGCCGACCAGCTTGGGCGCCGGGCCTTCGACGTCGATCACCTGCACGCCGTCGCTGCCGGTCAGCCCCAGCAGCAGCGTGCGTCCACCATGCAGACCGAACACGTCCGCCGGCATGGAGCCGGTCGGCATGCGCCATTTGACGGTCTGGGTCGGCAGGTCGACCGCCACCAGCTCATCGCTGTCCTGCATCGAGACGTAGGCCGTGGTGCTCTTGCCGTCGATCCAGATGTGGCTCGGCGTCTTGCCCGAAGGGATGCGCTTGGCGAGCTTCAGCTCCTTGCCGTCCCAGTGGTAGACGTCGATGTGGTTCAGCCGGTTGCCGGCCGTGACGAACCACTTCATGTCGGGCGAGAAGCGCAGGTGGTACGGATCGATGATGCCGTAGACCACGCGCTGCACCTCGGCCGTGCGCGGATCGAGGAAGGTCAGCGAGTCGCCGGCCGAATTGGCGACGATCACCGACTTCTCGTCCGGCGTCATGTAGAGGTGGTGCGGCTCCTTGCCGGTCGTGATGCGCTGTTTTTCGGTCCAGCTGACCGGATCGATCACGCTGACGGTGGCGTCGAGCGAGTTCAGCACGAAGAGCGGTGCCGCGGTGGCGGCCGCGGCCGCTGCCGCTGCCGCTGCCGTGGTTGTGGTTGCGGCCTCGGGCATCGCCGTGGCCGTGGACGTGTCATGCCCCATCACCAGCAACGCAGCCCCGCAGGACAACAAAAAAGCCGCGAGGCAGCCAGCGGCAGGAATGGAAAGGCGCACGGTAGAGGTCCCAGAAAGCAGTCCCGATCTTAACGATCGGACGTGACGTATCGCTGACTCGGGGGCAACCCGGGGCTATTTCCGCCCGGCCGCTACCGTCCGTCGCGCAACTGTTGCACTTGCGCCGCGCTCAGCCAGCGCCACTGGCCCGGCGTCAGGTCTTCCGGCAGCGCCAGCGCGCCGATGGCCGAACGGTGCAAGGCCTCGACCCGGTTGCCGACGGCCGCCACCATGCGCTTGACCTGGTGGTACTTGCCCTCGGTCAGCGGGAGGCGCAGGTGCAGCGGGCCGACCGCCTCGCCGGCCGCGGCACGCACCGGCTTCGGGTCGTCGTCGAGCACCACGCCGGCCAGCAGCCGCTCGATCTGCGCCGCGTCGAGCGGGTGCTTGACCGTGGCCTCGTACACCTTCGGCACGTGATGCCGGGGCGAGCCCATGCGGTGGATGAACTGGCCGTCGTCGGTCAGCAGCAGCAGGCCGGTGGTGTCCTGGTCGAGCCGCCCGATCGCCTGCACGCCCTGCACCGCCCCCTTGTTGGGGCGCAGGCGCAGCGGCGACGGCAGCAGCGTGTAGATGCTGGGCCAGGTCGAGGGCTTTTGCGAGCACTCGGTGCCGGCCGGCTTGTGCAGCATCAGGTAGGCCTTGTCGTGGTATTCCCACGCGGCGCCCTGCACCGTGAAGCGCAGGCCGTCGGTCGGCAGGTCGGCCGCCGGATCGGTCACGACCGCGCCGCCGGTGGCGACGAAGCCCTGCTGGACCAAGCCGGCGCAGACGCGCCGCGTGCCGAAGCCCTGGGTATAGAGGATGTCCTGGAGTTGCATGAAAAAAAGCGGCCGCACCTCGGTGCGCGCCGCCCGTTGGAAGAAAGTGGATCAGTAGCCGAGCGCGAGGCCCGTGTTGCGGCGCGGGTCGTTGGCGCCGTAGAAGCGGTATTTGGCAACCGGCTTGCCACCGAGGGACGGCGCCCCGATCAGGAGGGCCGCGACGTGGTTCGCCGGTTGCGGCGCCCCCAGCTTGTGG
>JAQGLP010000188.1 GCA_028292835.1 Variovorax sp. | reverse complement strand
GGGTGTGCTCCCTTCACCCCAGCGCCGCGTCGGCATCCATCAGCACCTTCGCGCCGGCGCGCGCGGTGCGCATCAGCGTCGCAGTTTCCGGGAACAGCTTGGCGAAGTAGAAGCGCGCGGTCTGCAGCTTGGCGACATAGAACGGGTCGGTGTTGCCCGCCGCGATCTCGCGCAGCGCCACCTGCGCCATGCGGGCGAACAGGTAGCCGAACACGAAGTGGCCCGCCACGCGCAGGTAGTCCACCGCGGCGGCGCCGACCTCGTCCGGGTTCTGGGAGCCCTTGAAGCCGATCTCGGTCGTGAACTTGGTGAACTGCTCGCCCAGCACGGCGATGGGCGTGATGAATTCCGACATCTTCTCGTTAACGCCCTCCTCCTCGACCAGCTGGGCAACCAGCTTGCCGAACTTCCTGAGCGAAGCGCCGTTGTTGCCCAGCACCTTGCGGCCCAGCAGGTCCAGCGACTGGATCGTGTTGGTGCCCTCGTAGATCATGTTGATGCGGTTGTCGCGCGTGAACTGCTCCATGCCCCATTCCTTGATGAAGCCGTGGCCGCCGAACACCTGCATGCACGCGTGGGTGGCGATGTGCCCGTTGTCCGTGATGAAAGCCTTGACGATGGGCGTCAGCAGCGCGACCAGTTCGCCCGAGTCCTTGCGCACCTTCTCGTCGGGATGGTGGTGCTCCTTGTCGAGCAGCATGGTGCAGAAGATCTGCAGCGCGCGGGCGCCCTCGGCGTAGGCCTTGGCGGTCAGCAGCATCCGGCGCACGTCGGGGTGCACGATGATCGGATCGGCTTCCTTGTCCCTGGCCTTCGGGCCGCTCAGCGAACGCATCTGCGTGCGGTCCTTGGCGTAGGCCAGCGCGTTCTGGAACGCCACCTCGGTCAACCCCAGCGACTGGTTTCCGACTCCCAGGCGCGCCGCGTTCATCATCACGAACATCGCGGCCAGGCCCTTGTGCGGCTGGCCGACCAGCGTGCCGGTGGCGCCGTCGATCACGATCTGGGCCGTTGCGTTGCCGTGGATGCCCATCTTGTGCTCCAGGCCGCCGCAGTAGATCGGGTTGCGGCCGCCGAGCGTGCCGTCGGCATTGACGTTGAACTTGGGGCACGCGAACAGGCTGATGCCCTTGCTGCCCTTAGGCGCATCGGGCAGGCGCGCCAGCACCAGGTGGATGATGTTCTCGGCCATGTCGTGCTCGCCGGCCGAGATGAAGATCTTGTTGCCGGTCAGCTTGTACGTGCCGTCTGGCTGCGGCTCGGCCTTGGTGCGCAGCAGGCCCAGGTCGGTGCCGCACTGCGGCTCGGTCAGGCACATGGTGCCGGTCCATTCGCCGCTGGTGAGCTTGGGCAGGTACGTCTTCTTCTGCGCGTCGGTGCCGTGGGCCGCCAGCGCCTCGTAGGCGCCGTGCGAGAGCCCCGGGTACATGGTCCAGGCCTGGTTGGCGCTGTTGAGCATCTCGTAGACGCACTGGTTGACCACGAGCGGCAGGCCCTGGCCACCGTACTGCGGGTCGCACGACAGCGCAGCCCAGCCACCTTCGACGTACCGGGCATAGGCCTCCTTGAAGCCGCTGGGCGTGGCGACCTCGTGCGTCGTCCTGTCGAGCGTGCAGCCTTCCTCGTCGCCCCCGATGTTGAGCGGAAAGATCACTTCGGCGGCGAACTTGCCCCCCTCCTCGATCACCGCGTTGATGGTCTCGGCGTCGATGTCGGCGTGCGCCGGCAGCGCCTTCAGTTCCTCGGTGACGTTGAGCACTTCGTGCAGGACGAACTGCATGTCGCGCAGCGGCGGGGTGTAGGCGGGCATGGAAGTCTCCGGAAAAGTGGGTGAAACAGGAGGAAAGAAAAAAATGGGAATGGGAGCAGGAACCGTCAGGCGCGGCGCACCGGCTTGCGCCGCAGGGTCGCCGCCGGGGTGGCGCCCGGCGAGGGGATGGCAGGCGGTGCGGTCGGGACTGCAGGCGCGGATACGGGATCGGACGGCACTGCGGCTGGCAGTCCAACGCTTCCGGGCGCCGCGCTGCGCGCCAGGATGTTGTCAAAGCCGGTGTTGGCGCGGCCCATCGAGCCAGGCACGCGCAGAAAGCGCGCCTCGTAGTGCAGCGCCAGGATCAGTCCGTGGATCTCGAACGCGATCTGGCGCTCGTTGGCGTCGGCGCGCAGGTGGCCTTCGGTCTTGGCCTGCACCACCGCGCGGTAGACGGCCGCCTGCCAGATGCTCACCGACTCGACCAGCGCATCGCGCACCGGCCCGGGACGATCGTCGAATTCGGAGGCGCCGCTGATGTAGATGCAGCCCGAATCGATCTCGGTCGAGGTGCGCTTCATCCAGTTGGCGAACATGGCGCGCAGACGGGGCAGCCCCCGCGCCTCTTCCAACGCCGGATAGAACACCTCCTGCTCGAAGCGCGCGTGGTACTCGCGCACCACCGAGATCTGCAGCTCTTCGCGCGAACCGAAGTGCGCGAAGACGCCGGACTTGCTCATCTTGGTGATCTCGGCCACGGCGCCGATCGACAGGCCCTCGAGGCCGATCTGTGCGGCGAGC
>JAQGLP010000557.1 GCA_028292835.1 Variovorax sp. | reverse complement strand
GGCCGATGCTGTGATTGCATTGGTCGTGTTTCCATAGGCGATAACACGAACGTACTGGATACCCTGATCGATCCAGATCGTGCCGGAATTGTCGCTGCTCGCAATAATGTCGCCGCCCACGCTCGCGTAGTCGAAAACAGTCGTGCCGTTGTCCGGGGATGCTTGAATCGTCAGCGTAGGCGCCACACCGGGCGCGCTGCCGCCATTGATGAGGCGCCAAGACAGATCGCCGCCATATGCGCCGGTCACGTCCAGCCAGGAGCCGGTAGCGCCCGGAGATGCTTTTGTCGATCCGGCCGCGGCAGATGTCGATGTGAGCGCGACGACCGCTGATTTCGTGATTGCCATTATTTGAGACTTCCATCAGCGTTGAACAGCGCGGCTTCCACCTCAGTGCGCGAGACAGGATCGGGCACGTTGCTCATACCGATCAGCGCATCCATTTCGGCCTGCGGCATGACGCCGGTTGCGACCAGGCCGCCAAGCATTCCACCAATAGCCGGCAGCGCCATGTCTAATCTTGCGTAGCGAGCGCTAGCCACATCGATAACAGCAACAGCTGCGGCATTGGCCGGGTGATCCGGGTTGCCTGCTGCTCGCTTGATGTCCCACCAGACTAGCGAGCTTTGCAGATGCGCCTGCACATCCTCAATCGCTACCCGCTGCACTTTCGTGCGACCAGCAGACATCAGCGCGGCTATGGCGTCCAGGTCGCGCACGGCTACAGCGTCGGCGCAGTCCTGGCGCGCAAGTATTTCGTCGCGGAGAGTCATTTGATCGGATCCATCCGGTTATTGATGCAGTGATCCTTCCACCGCCCTTTGAAAGCGCGGTTCAGGAGGCCACACAGCAGGCTGCACGCCTTGCAAGGGTTGCCGGCCACGATCTGCTTGCCGCAAGCGCTCGACACCGTTTCGCCCCGGCCGCCGCGCAGAACGTTGACCAGGATGTCCAGCACAAACAGCAGGCGGCCGACGTACCCGCGCATTACGCCTCCGCTGCCTTTTCGATCTCGGCTTCCGTGAAGAAGCGTTGGTGCGGCTCGCCGTCGGTACCGATGTACTCCACGCAGAACTGCACATCGCCGTCCACGATTGCGACGTCAACCACTTTGCCCTCGATAACCGGGACCACCTGGCGAACCTGGTCGCCCTTTTTGAATGCGATAGCCATGACGGTCCTTTAGACGGAGAGCGAATACGAAACGGAGACGGAATCGCCGTTGGTCACAACCTTGTCGCCGCCGGTGAACAGGCCGGCCGAGAACAGGATGCCTGTCGTGCCGTCCTTGGTCGCAACCGTGGACAGGAAGCTGCCCTTGATCGTGCCGGCCGAAGTGATCGAGAAGGTCAGCGATGTGCTCAGCGCCTTGGCGCCTGCAGCAGCTGCGGACCATGCAGCAGTCGGCCGCGCGCCTTGGGAGTACGCAGGCGCATTGGCGGCGCCAGCTTCGGTCCAGCCAGCATGCGATGCCATGGTGTCGGCGGCCGCGATCGCCGAATAGCCGACCAGACTGATCAGGCCCAGGTAGAACGCGCCGGTGTAGGCGCTGCCGGCCAGATACTTGTCCAGCATGTCGTTTTTGCCGACGGTGGTGACCAGGTTCTTGAACGTGTCGCGCCACTTCTCGCGGCCGTCCTTGTCGTAGCAGATCGCGGTGTAGATGCCGCGTGCCTGCATCTGCTCATCGACGGCACCAGTGCGCGACACTTCCGCGCCTGACGTGCCTGCTGCGTTCATGTTGTCGCGCATTGAATACCTCGGTTTGGTTCCGGCGCCGGGCCGGGATTACATGTAAAAAAGCCCGCAGACCTTTCGGTGCGGGCGAATCCCATCTCTTGGTAGAGATGTGGAGGAGACAAGTTACAACGTGCTAAGGTTTGACGGCTGGCTGCTGATTGTGCGTGGTCACAGTCCGCGCATGAGAAGCGCAGTCGTCAAGGCTTAGGGCGCTGAGCCCAGAAAAAAGCCGGCGTGTGGCCGGCTTACATTCCTTCGCCTAAATGGCGAACTTGCGCTCACGACCCTCGGCCCCGCGATCTGCATAAATGCCGGGCTGCTTGAGGACGAAGGATGGCTGAGGAGCGACGGACAGGGATGCACCAGGTCGTTCATCCGCGTGCACGGATAATCGGGCCGCATTCGCCGGCGCGGCAGGCGCTACCACCTTGATCGACTGCACGGCAGCAGCGGGCGCGCTGGCATGACTATCCTTGGAGACGGCCTGGACCGCAGGAATCGAGCCGAAGCCTTCCGGCTTGAAGTGGTCGGCGGAATATGCGGCCATGCTGAACATCAGCGCGACCGAGGCGAGTACAGAAAGCAGAATGCTCTTTCTCATGTGGTCCTTCCGGTTGGTTGTTGGGAGCGTAAACGAAAAAAGCCAGCGGATTAGGCTGGCTTTACTTTTTCGTGGGCGACAAAAGGCACCCCGTGCTGCGCAGTTTATCCGAACAGTGCGCGCGTTGCAATATTCATTCGCAGCTTTTCTTCCAGCCGCAGCTTCGCGCTTTGAGCCGCATGCATGAAGTCGAGTAGCGGGAAGTTCCAGACCGACGAAACGCCGCACATCTTGTAGATGGCCCAGCGATCAC
>JAQGLP010000152.1 GCA_028292835.1 Variovorax sp. | reverse complement strand
CAAAGCCGGCGATTTTAGGTGAGCGCGCGACAATGCGTGGTTTTGCCATCAGTTCCAAAGGGTGCCCGTGTCCGTATTCAAGAACGTCATCGTCTATCGCATCGAACCTGCCTGGTCCCAGACACTGACCGAGGCGGAAGAAGGGCTCGGCAAGCAGCGCTTCGTGCCTTGCGGCCCCTCGCAGGAAAAGTCCGCCGGCTGGGTCCCGCCGCGCGGCGAGGAGCACGGCCCGCTGGTCGAATCCATCGGCGGCCAGTGGCTGGCCGAGTACATGGTCGAGAGCAAGACGCTGCCGGCCTCCGTCGTGCGCCGCAAGGTCGAGGAGCGCGCCGCGCAGATCGAGGCCACGACGGGCCGCAAGCCCGGCAAGAAGGAAAAGAAGGAATTGAAAGAAGACATCACGCGCGAGCTGCTGCCGATGGCGTTCACGCGCCACGCGCGCATCGCGGTGTGGCTCGACGCCACCGGGCGCCGGCTGGTCGTCAACAGCTCCAACCAGGCGCGCGCCGACGAGGTCGTGACCGCGCTGGTCAAGTCGCTCGACGGCTTCGCTGTCGCCGCGCTGCACACGCAGATGGAGCCCGCCGCCGCCATGGCCGGCTGGCTGGCGAGCCAGGAGGCTCCGGCGGGCTTTTCCATCGACCGCGACTGCGAGCTGCGCAGCACGGACGAGTCCAAGTCGGTGGTGCGCTACGCCAAGCACGCGCTCGACATCGACGAAGTGCGCCAGCACATCGCCGACGGCAAGCGCCCGACGCGCCTGGCCATGACCTGGGACTCCCGCGTGTCGTTCGAGCTGACCGAGGGGCTGCAATTGCGCAAGGTCGTTTTCCTCGACGGCGTGTTCGAGGGCGGCGGCGGCGGCAACGCGAAGGAGGACGGCTTCGATGCCGACGCCGCCATCGCGACAGGCGAGCTGGGCCGGCTGGTGCCCGACCTGCTGGACGCCCTGGGCGGTGAATCGGCGATCGGCACGCTGGAGAGCGCCCGGCCTCGCGAAACCGCAAAGACCGCCGAGTCCCCCGCCGCGCACGGTGCCACGGCGACTGCGGCCGAGATCGAAAACGCACCGTTCTGAGCGTCCGCTTCCGCAGGACGCCGCGCGGCTAGGGCCCGGCCTGCGTCGGCGGCCCGGCCGTCGATGCATCGCTGACGGCCTCGGGCTCTGCCTGCGGCCGCACGAGGCCCCACTTGCGCAGTTTGCCGCCAGCGAACTCCGCGTCGACGAACGAGCCACCGCCGTCGGTCCAGCGGTAGAGCTCGGGCTGCGTGTCCGGGAGGGAGCGCAGTTCGCCCAGGGCGCGCGTCATGGCGACCACGTGCAGCAGCGTCATGCCCGGCTTGAGCTTGGCGTTGAGCATGACGGCGCTGGCGACGTGGCCGATCGGCCGGTCGGTGGCGCGCTTGAGCACCTTCATGGTGCGCGTGAAGTGCAGCAGCAAAAACATCAGGATGCCGCCGCCCACCAGCGCGACGCCGGCCCAGCCGTTGTTCATGTAGCCGGCCGCAAGCAGCGCGATGCCGGCGAGCGGCACCCAGATCTTCTGGAAATTCATGGCGCGGATTGTCGCCGCTGCAGGCGCTCGCCCGCTTGGCGCCGGCGCCCCGGCGGGTCGACGCGACGCGGGGAGAGCCGAGCGGCCGCGAGACCCCCGGGCGATTAGGATGAGGGCTCCACGGCGCACCCGACCATGCACACCCGTTTCAACGAAGAGATCACTTTTCGCAAGCTGGAGATCCTGCTGGCGTTCATGGAGACGGGCAACCTGACGCGCGCCGCCGAGCGGCTCGATGTCAGCTCCGTCAGCGTCCACCGGGCCCTGCATTCGCTGGAGACGGGCTTGCGCTGCACCCTGTTCCGGCTCGAAGGGCGCAACCTCCTGCCCACCGAGGCGGCGCGCGCCCTGGCCGAGGTGGCGCGCGAGGTGCTGCGCACCATGGCGGACGGCATCCGCTCCACCCGCGAGGCGGCCGGCTACTCGGCCGATTGCATCCGCATCGGCTCGCTGTATTCGCTGACGATCCGCACCGTCCCGGCCCTGATCGTCGGCCTGAAGGTGCGCCTCCCCGAACTGGGAACCGAGCTGGTGCTGGGCTCCAACGCGCACCTGCTGCAAAAGCTGCGCGACGGCGGCCTCGACGCCGCCGTGATGGCGATTCCCGAGGACGCGGCCGACCTCGAGTCCGAACCGCTGTTCGAGGACGACATCTACTTCGCCGCCCCGGCCGGCTCGCGCTACGCCGGCCTGCGGGAGATCGACCTCGGCGCCTGCGCCGACGAGCGCTTCGTCAGCCTGACCGAGGGCTTCGCCACCTACAACGGGTTCCTGGAGGCGTTTCGCATCGCCCGCTTCACCCCGAACGTCGTGATGAAGACCGGCGACATCTTCTCGCTGATGAACCTGGTGAGCGGTGGCATCGGCTGCACGCTGCTGCCCGGGCGCGTGCGCGAGGTGTTCTCCCAGAAGGTGCAGCTGATTCCCCTGCAGCCGAGGTACCTGATGCGCCAGACCATCGGCCTGAGCTTCCTGCGCACGCGCGAGCGCGATCCCAACCTGCTGGCGCTGCTGGCCGTGTGCCGCACCTCCCGCGCCGCCCTGGCCTGACCGGACCGGGTTTACCCGCGATCGTTCCACGCGGCGTAAACGTTGCCGCCGGCCGTTAATTGATCGGAACGGACCGGCGCGCTACCGTACGTCTCCCATGAACGACGCCCTTCGTGCGCCGTCACTCCGGAGACCAACTCATGATCATCTACGGCACCGCACTGCTGGCTGTCTGCCATCTGCTGGGTATTTTCATCGGCGACCTGCTCGGGCAGGCGCTGGGCGTCAAGACCAATGTGGGCGGTGTCGGCATCGCCATGCTGCTGCTCATCCTGGCGTGCCTGTACATGCACCGGACCGGCAAGCTGCCGAAGCTGACGGAACTCGGCGTCGAGTACTGGGGGGCCATGTACATCCCCGTGGTGGTGGCCATGGCGGCCCAGCAGGACATGGTGTCGGCCCTGCGCGGCGGGCCGGTGGCCCTGCTGGCGGCGGTCGCGGCGGTGGCCGTCTGTGCCGTCGTCATCGCGCTCATCAACCGCATGGAGGGCCCGGCGCCCGAGACCCCGTCCGAACCGGTGGTGCTCGCCAACCCCCTTCTGGCCGACGCGGAGTGAATGCCATGCTTGAAATCCTGCAAAAAGCCGCCCTGAGCAACGGCCTGGTCACGGCCTTCGCCGTGGTCGGGCTCATCATGCTGGTGTCGGGCCAGATCTCGCGCCGGCTGACATTCGGTCGCGTGCACGGCTCGGCCATCGCCATCGTGATCGGGCTGGCCCTGGCCTACTGGGGCGGCAGCCAGACCGGCGGCCACAAGGGCGTGGCGGACCTGTCGCTGTTCAGCGGCATCGGCCTGATGGGCGGGGCCATGCTGCGCGATTTCGCCATCGTCGCCACCGCCTTCGAAGTGCAGGTGGTCGAGGCGCGCAAGGCCGGGATGGTGGGCGTGGTCTCGCTCCTGCTCGGCACACTGCTGCCCTTCATCGTCGGCGCCGCCATCGCGTGGAGCTTCGGGTACTCGGATGCCGTCAGCATGACGACCATCGGCGCCGGCGCGGTGACCTACATCGTCGGCCCGGTCACGGGAGCGGCCATCGGGGCCAGCTCCGACGTCATGGCGCTGAGCATCGCCACCGGCCTGGTCAAGTCCATCCTCGTGATGGTCGGCACGCCGATCGCCGCGCGGTTCCTGGGGTTGAAGACCCCGCGCTCGGCCATGGTCTTCGGGGGCCTCGCGGGCACCGTGAGCGGCGTGTCGGCCGGGCTCGCCGCCACCGACCGCAAGCTGGTGCCCTATGGCGCGCTGGTGGCCACCTTCCACACCGGCCTGGGCTGCCTGCTGGGGCCGTCGGTGCTGTTCTTCGCCACCAAGGCCCTGGTGGGCTGAGGAGAGGCACCCCGTGGACCGCATGAACTGGAACACCCGCACCGACAACCGCGCCGAGCGGCTGGCCCGCGCCGCCCAGGCGCTGGGCACGCAACGCGAGGGCAAGCGCGTGGCCACCGAGGCGATCGGCACCCTGCTCGAAGCCGTGCTGGAGCCCGGCGACCGGGTCTGCCTCGAAGGCAACAATCAGAAGCAGGCCGATTTCCTGGCGCGCGCGCTGGTGCAGGTGGACCCGCAGCGGGTGCACGACCTGCACATGGTGCAGTCGGTGCTGGCCCTGCCCGAACACCTCGACCTGTTCGAGAACGGCGTGGCGAGCCGGCTGGACTTCAGCTTTTCGGGGCCCCAGGGCGCCAGGCTGGCCCAGCTGGTGTCGGCCGGGCGCATCGAGATCGGTGCGATCCACACCTACCTGGAACTGTTCGCGCGCTATTTCATCGACCTCACGCCGCGGGTGGCGCTGGTCGCGGCGCACGCCGCCGACGCCGAGGGCAACCTCTACACCGGTCCCAACACCGAGGACACGCCGGCCATCGTGGAAGCCACCGCCTTCTCGGGCGGCATCGTGATCGCCCAGGTCAACGAACTGGTGGACGGCCGCACCACGGTGCTGCCGCGCATCGACATCCCGGCCGACTGGGTGAGCTTCGTCGTGAAGGCGCCGCGCCCCAATCTCGTCGAGCCGCTGTTCACGCGCGACCCCGCCCAGATCAGCGAGATCCAGGTCCTCATGGCGATGATGGCGATCAAGGGCGTGTACGCCGAGTACGGCGTGCAGCGGCTCAACCACGGCATCGGCTTCGATACCGCGGCGATCGAGCTGCTGCTGCCGACCTACGCGGAATCGCTGGGGCTCAGGGGCAGGATCTGCCAGCACTGGGCGCTCAACCCGCACCCGGCCCTCATCCCGGCCATCGAGGCCGGCTGGGTCGCATCGGTGCACTCCTTCGGCTCCGAGCTGGGAATGGAGGACTACGTGCGGGCGCGCTCGGACGTGTTCTTCACCGGCCCCGACGGCTCGCTGCGCAGCAACCGCGCCTTCTGCCAGGCGGCCGGCCACTACGCCTGCGACCTGTTCATCGGCTCCACGCTTCAGATCGACCTCGACGGCAACAGCTCCACCGCGACGCTGGGGCGCATCACCGGCTTTGGCGGCGCGCCCAACATGGGGGCCGACGCGCGCGGCCGGCGCCATGCCAGTCCCGCCTGGCTCAAGGCCGGCAGGGAATCGCGCGCCGGGCGCGGCGGCGCGGCCGGTACGCCGCGCGGCCAGAAGCTCGTGGTGCAGATGGTCGAGACCTTCCGCGAACACATGCAGCCGGCCTTCGTCGAGCGACTCGACGCCTGGCGGCTGGCCGAGCAGGCTGGCATGGCGCTGCCGCCCATCATGATCTACGGCGACGACGTGACGCACATCCTGACCGAGGAGGGCCTGGCCAATCTGCTGCTGTGCCGCAGCGACGCCGAGCGCGAGCAGGCGATCCGGGGCGTGGCGGGCTACACGGCCGTCGGTCTGGGCCGCGACCGGCGCGCGGTCGAGAACCTGCGCGACCGCGGCGTGATCCGGCGCCCGGAGGACATGGGCATCGATCCCCGCGACGCCACCCGCAACCTGCTGGCCGCGCGCAGCATGCGCGACCTGGTGCGAGCCTCGGGCGGGCTGTACCAGCCGCCCGAGCGATTCAGGAACTGGTAGGAGCAACACAGCCATGGACATTCCCGCAGGACTTGAAACCCTCGATTTTTCCTTTCCCGGCCGGCGTGCCGCGGGCGGCTTCGCGACCGTGCTGGTCGGCGTGGTCGGCTCGGGCAACCTCGAGGTGATGCTCGAAGCCGACAGCGGCCAGGCCTGCGCGGTGCGCGTGGAAACCTCCGCGCGCGGCTTCGCCCCGATCTGGGAGGCGGTGCTGACCGATTTCCATGCGCGCCATCCGCTGGGGGGCGTGCGCATCTCGATCAACGACATGGGCGCCACGCCCGCGGTCGTGAGCCTGCGGCTCGACCAGGCGGTGGCCGAACTGCCCGGAGCCCGGCCATGAGCCTCAGCTATGCGGAATGCTCCGCGCGCGCGCGCCTGGCCCATGTGCTGGACCCGGGCAGCTTCCACGAGTGGCTGCCGCCGGCCGAGCGCCTTACCAGCCCGCACCTGGCGCAGTTGGGCGTGCCTTCGTCCTTCGACGACGGCGTGGCGATCGGGCGCGCCAGGCTGGCCGGCCGCACGGTCTTCGCCGCGGCGCAGGAGGGCGCGTTCATGGGGGGCGGTGTCGGCGAGGTGCACGGCGCCAAGCTGGTCGGCCTGCTGCGGCGCGCGCTGCGCGACCGGCCGGCGGCGGTGCTGATGCTGGCCGAATCGGGCGGGGTGCGGCTGCACGAGGCCAACGCCGGCCTCATCGCGGTCTCGGAAGTGATGCGCTCGGTGCTCGACGTGCGCGCGGCCGGCATCCCGGTGATCGTGCTGATCGGCGGCGCCAACGGCTGTTTCGGCGGCATGGGCATCGTGGCGCGCTGCGCCGACCATATCGTGATGAGCGACATCGGCCGGCTGGCGATGTCGGGGCCCGAGGTGATCGAGGCGTCCCACGGCGTGGAGGAATTCGATTCGCGCGATCGCGCGCTGGTGTGGCGCACCACGGGCGGCAAGCACCGCTGGCTGACCGGCGACTGCGATGTGCTGGTGGAAGACGACGTGCAGGCGTTCCGCGACGCGGCCATCGCCGGGCTCGGCAGTGCCAGGCCGGTCACGCTGGACGGCCTCGAAAACGAGCACGCGCTGCTGCGCGCGCGCCTGCAGGAACTGCCCGCCGAAGACCCGGACCGTGACGACGCAATGGAGATGTGGCGACGCCTGGGCGTGCCCGACGCGGCGCGGGTGCCGGACATGGACGTGGCCGCCCTGCGCGCGCTGCGCCCGGCGCATGGAGGAGAGGCAAAATGAAATGGGACATCCTGGCCGAGGCCCTGTTCGGCGCCAACCACGGCATCGTCCTCGATGGCGACTTCCTGCACGGCACGGCATACTTGGACGAACGGCCGCTGGCCGTGGTGTGA
>JAQGLP010000149.1 GCA_028292835.1 Variovorax sp. | reverse complement strand
GCGAGTTGCGCTGGTAGTCCAGGTCCGACTTCATGCCGTCGTGCAGTTGCAGCATCAGGTGGTCGTATTCGCTGCGAAACGACTTGGTGACGCGCAACGCGCGCAACCACTGGGCCTGCCAGCGCGCGTAGGGCTTGACGCGCGGCAAGAAGCGCCGCGCCATGTCCTCGAACGGCTCTCCCACGCGCCAGACGCGCGGTGCGCCTTCCGGATTGACGTTGGTGAACACGCGCAGGATGCGCTCGCCATAGTTGGGCCGCGACGGGAAGGCATCGATGTGCAGTCGCTTGTCGTCGGCGCGCCACGACTGCGCCCGCGTCTCGACCTGGACCGGCCGGAAGCTCGTCGGCGCCATGCGCAGCGCGGCGGTGTAGTGTGGCAGCAGCGAATGGATCAGCTGCTCGGCCTGCCCGCGAAAGCGCCCGATCATCGCCGTCACCGCCTGCTGCACCGCCTCGTCGCCGGCGACGCCCTTGAGACGGCGCTCGCCGCCGGGCTTCACGTCGAGGCTGATGTTGCGCACATCGGGCGCGAGCAGCGCGGGGTCGAGAAAGCGCCGCTCGTGCGCCAGCAACTCGAACGCCAGCCGCGGGAAGTACAGCACCTTGCCGGCCTCCAGCGCGGCAATCCAGGCCGGATTGGACGTGGCAGCGTCCCAGTCGGCCAGGTCGAGCGTGACGAGCTGCTGTTCCATGGCCGGGCGCTCAGGCCTGGGCGGCGAGCTGCGCGTGCATTTCCTGCACCGAGATCACGCCCAGTTCGTCCATGTGCCGCATGCCTTCGACGGCTGCTTCGGCGCCGAAGATGGTGGTGATGGTGGTCACGCGCGCCAGCAGGGCCGAGGTGCGGATCTGGCGCGAGTCGGCGATGGCGTTGCGGCGCTCCTCGACCGTGTTGATGACCATGGCGATCTCGCCGTTCTTGATCATGTCGACGATGTGCGGACGGCCCTCGGTCACCTTGTTGACCAGCATGCAGTCGATGCCTTCCGCCTGGATCGCGGCGGCCGTGCCCTTGGTCGCAACCAACTGGAAGCCCAGCCGGGCGAGTCCGCGCGCGATCTCGACGGCTCGCACCTTGTCGTTGTTCTTGACCGAGATGAAGACCCGCCCCGACTTCGGCAGCAGCGTGCCGGCGCCGATCTGGCTCTTGACGAAAGCCTCGCCGAAGGTCCGGCCCACGCCCATCACCTCGCCGGTGGACTTCATCTCGGGTCCGAGGATGGTGTCGACGCCGGGGAACTTGACGAACGGGAACACCGCCTCCTTCACGCTGAAGTACGGCGGCGTGACCTCCTTCATGACGCCCTGCGAGGCGAGCGACTGCCCGGCCATGCAGCGCGCGGCCACCTTGGCCAGCTGGATGCCCGTGGCCTTGCTGACGTAGGGCACGGTGCGCGACGCGCGCGGGTTGACTTCGAGCACGTAGATCACGTCGCGCACCCGGCCGGCTTCGTCGGGCACCTGCTGGATGGCGAACTGCACGTTCATCAGGCCGACCACGTTCAATGCCTTGGCCATCGCCGCGGTCTGGCGCTTCAACTCGGCGATCGTCTCCGCGCTCAGGCTGTAGGGCGGCAGCGAGCAGGCCGAGTCGCCCGAGTGGACACCCGCCTGCTCGATGTGCTCCATGACCCCGCCGATGAAAGTCTCGGCGCCGTCGCGGATGCAGTCGACATCGCACTCGACCGCGTCGTTCAGGAAGCGGTCCAGCAGCACGGGCGAGTCGTGGCTGACCTTGACGGCCTCGCGCATGTAGCGCTCCAGGTCGCGCTGCTCGTGCACGATCTCCATGGCGCGGCCGCCCAGCACGTAGCTCGGGCGCACCACCAGCGGGTAGCCCAGCGCGGCCGCCTTCTCTAGCGCCTCGGCCTCGGTGCGTGCCGTGGCGTTCGGGGGCTGGCGCAGGCCGAGCGCGTGCAGCAGCTTTTGGAAGCGCTCGCGGTCCTCGGCCGCGTCGATCATGTCGGGGCTGGTGCCGATGATCGGCACACCGTTGGCCTCCAGGTCGAGCGCGAGCTTGAGCGGCGTCTGCCCACCGTACTGCACGATCACGCCGAGCGGCTTTTCCTTGTCGACGATCTCCAGCACGTCTTCCAGCGTCAGCGGCTCGAAGTACAGGCGGTCCGAGGTGTCGTAGTCGGTCGAGACGGTCTCGGGGTTGCAGTTGACCATGATGGTCTCGTAGCCGTCCTCGCGCAGCGCGAGCGCGGCGTGCACGCAGCAGTAGTCGAACTCGATGCCCTGCCCGATGCGGTTGGGGCCGCCGCCGAGCACCATGATCTTCCTGTTGTCCGTCGGCGCCGCCTCGCACTCGTCCTCGTAGGTCGAGTACATGTAGGCGGTGTTGGTCGCGAACTCGGCGGCGCAGGTGTCCACGCGCTTGTAGACCGGGCGCACGCCCAGGCGACGGCGCTTCTCGCGCACCGCGGTGTCGGTGGTCTTGAGCTGCCGGGCGAGGCGGCGGTCGGAGAAGCCCTTCTTCTTCAGCGCCAGCAGCGTGTCTCGGTCGATATCGTCGAGCGACCTGGTTTCGAGCTCCAGCTCGATCTTCACGATCTCCTCGATCTGCACGAGGAACCACGGGTCGATCTTGGTGAGTGCGAACACCT
>JAQGLP010000146.1 GCA_028292835.1 Variovorax sp. | reverse complement strand
GAAGCCGAAGGGGCGCTCGGCCTGTACGACCTGAGCGCACGCACGGCGGCCGGCGACGACCTGATGTCCGGAACGGCAAGGGTGACGAACGCGCTGCCACGATGAGCCGCCTGACCGACGCCCTCCGCCCCGGCCTGCGCGTGTTCGTGCCGACACTGAGCACCGAATCGTCGCTGCTCCTCGACGAACTGCGCGCCGACCCCGAACGCGCCTGCGACGTGACTTTCACCGGCGTGCAGTTTCCGGGCATCGATCGTGCCGACTACCTGGCGCTGCACCCGGGGGCCAGACAGACGGCCTTCTTCATGACGCCCCCGGTGCGCGCCGGCCTCGCCGAGGGCCGGGCGGAACTGCTCAGCCTCGACTACCTCGGCATCGCTCGCCACTTGCGCGAGGGTGCACCGATGGACTTGGCCATAGCCCACCTCACGACGCCCGACGCGGAGGGCTGGTGCAGTCCCGGCCTGGCGAGCGACTTCCTCCCGCTGGTCTGGTCGCGCGCACGACGCCGCATCGCTCATCTCAATCCGCGCATGCCGCACACGCAGAGCAGTTTCCGCGTGCATGTGTCGGAGCTGGACGCCTCCATCGAGGCCGATGCGCCGCTCGTCAGCTTCGCGGAAGCCGCCGCCGGCGACGTGGAAGCACGCATCGGGCGGCACGTCGCGGCGCTGGTGCGAGACGGCGACACCTTGCAGTTCGGCATTGGCGCAGTGCCGCTCGCGCTGGCCGGCGCCTTGAGCGCGCATCGCGGGCTGCGCCTCCACGGCGGCCTGGTCTCGACCACCTTGCAGACCCTGTGGGAAGCCGGCGCCATCGATCGCGACGCGCCGATCACGACCGGTGTGGTGCTCGGCGACGCGGTGTTCCAGGACTTCGCAACACAGCTCGCGCCGCTGCGACTCACCGACGTGACGAAGACCCACGACCCGGCCCTCATCGCGGCCATCCCGCGCTTCGTCGCGATCAACTCGGCGGTCGAGGTCGACCTGTTCGGTCAGGTCAACGCCGAGCGCGCCGGCGGCGTCATCCAGGCGGGGGCCGGGGGCCTGCCCGCCTTCGCGCAAGGCGCGCTGGCGTCGCCGGGCGGCAGGCTGCTCGTGTGCCTGGGTGCGACAGCGCGCAAGGGCAGCGTCTCGCGCATCGTGCCCGCGCTGGGCCACCAGGGCCTTTGCACGCTGCCACGGTATCTGGTGGATGCGATCGTCACCGAACACGGCGCAGCCGAGCTCATGAACCTGTCGCTCGATGCGCGGGCCGAGGCATTGATCGGCATCGCGGCACCCGAGCACCGGGCCAGCCTGCAGGAAGCCTGGAGCGCGCTTCGCAGGACGGCGTGACCACATGACCGACGATCTGACCGCCCCTCCCCCCGGCTTCGAGCGTGTCGAACTCGGCGGCACCTTCGCCTCCGTGAACGGTCCGCTGTTCGCGCGCTGGCATGCAGACCGCCTTCAGCTCGGCTTCCGGGTCGGCCCTGGACATGTCAACCCAGGGCAGAACTGCCACGGCGGCATGCTGTGCACCTTCGCGGACATCCTGATCTCGACCGCGGCGCAATACCAGGCCGACATCCCGCGCCAGTTTCTGCCCACGATCAGCCTGCAGGTGGATTTCCTGGCCGGTGCGCCGCTGGGAAGCTGGGTGCACGGCCAGGCCGAGATCCTCCGTGTGACGCGCAACCTCGTCTTCTCCCAGGGCCTGGTGTACGCCGATGGGCAGACGGTGATGCGCGCGAGCGGTGTCTTTCGGCGCGGCCCCCTGCTGCCGGAATCCGAGGACGATCAGGCGCTGCGCCTGCCCGGGATGCCGCGGCGCGCTTAACACTGCTGCGCTCGTTTCAGATCGGCTCGGCGGCGTCGCGCAGCCGGATCAGGCGCTTGCCGAGGTTGTCGCCACGGTAGAGCCCGGCGATCGCGTCCGGCGCGCTTTCGATGCCTTCGAGCACCTCCTCGACGTACCGCAGGCTTCCGTCGCGCAGCCACGCCGCGAGATCGGCGCGCGCACCGGCGGCGTATTCGGGGTGGTCGAAGATGACGAAACCTTGCATGCGCGCACGCTGGGTCAGCAGATGGCGTTCGACGCGCGGGCCTTGCGGCGGCGGGTCCCAGTTCGCAATCGATGCGGTGCCGCAGATCACGATGCGGGCGCCGACATTCAGGTATGCCATCACCGCGTCGCTGATCGGCCCGGCCGTGTTGTCGAAGTACACGTCGACGCCCCCAGCGCAGGCCTCGGCCAGCCGTTGCTCGAAATCGGCCGACTTGTAGTCCACCGCCGCGTCGTAGCCGAAGCGCTCCAAGCAGAGCGTTCGCTTGACGGCCCCGCCCGTGATGCCGACCGCGCGGCAGCCGCGAAGACGCGCGATCTGGCCCACGCAGGAGCCGACGGAGCCGGCTGCGGTCGATACCACGACCGTCTCGCCGGCGCGTGGCTGGCCGAGCTCCAGCAGTCCGTAGTGCGCGGTGACGCCATTGATGCCCATCACGCCCAGCGCGGTCGACATCGGGAGGTCTTCTTCGTCGATGCGGCGCTGGATGGCCGCGCCCGCGACCACGGCGAAATCCTGCCAGCCGAACAGCCCCGTCACGGCGGTGCCGACGGGCCACGCCGGATCGTTCGATTCGACGATGCGCCCCGCAGCGAAGGCGCGCATCACGGCCCCGAGCGCGACGGGCTCCGAATAGTTGGCCACGGCATTGACCCAGCCGCGCATCGCGGGCTCGACCGACAGCCAGGCGTTGCGCACCAGCACTTGGCCCGGCCCCGGCGATGGCACCGGCGTCTGGACAATCTCGAAATGTTCCGCCTGCGGGATGCCGGCCGGACGGCTC
>JAQGLP010000138.1 GCA_028292835.1 Variovorax sp. | reverse complement strand
ACGATCTTGGTGGCGTCGAGGATGTCGAAGCTCCACTTCTCGGCCTCTTCCTGGGTGAACACCTGCAGGCCCAGTTCCCACTCGGGGTACTCGCCGGCCTCGATGGCCTCCCACAGGTCGCGGCGGTGGAAATCGTTGTCGGCGCCCTGGATCTTGGCCGACTCGTCCCACACCAGCGAGTGGGTGCCCAGCTTGGGCTTCCAGTGGAACTTGACGAACTTGCTCTGGCCCTGGGCGTTCACCATGCGGAAGCTGTGCACGCCGAAGCCCTCCATCATCCGCAAGCTGCGCGGCAGCGTGCGGTCGCTCATGGCCCACATCAGCATGTGGGTGGATTCGGGCATCAGCGAGACGAAATCCCAGAAGGTGTCGTGCGCGCTGGCGGCCTGCGGCATGGCGTGGTGCGGCTCGGGCTTGAGCGCGTGCACCAGGTCCGGGAACTTCATCGCGTCCTGGATGAAGAAGACCGGGATGTTGTTGCCCACGAGGTCCCAGTTGCCCTCGTCGGTGTAGAACTTGACGGCGAAGCCGCGCACGTCGCGCGGGGTGTCGACCGAGCCGCGTTCGCCGGCCACGGTCGAGAAGCGCACGAACACCGGCGTGACCTTGCCCTTCTCCTGGAACGGCGCGGCGCGCGTCAGCTCCGTCAGCGCGTCGTAGGCCTCGAAGTAGCCGTGCGCGCCGGAGCCGCGCGCATGCACCACGCGCTCGGGGATGCGCTCATGGTCGAAGTGGGTGATCTTCTCGCGCAGGATGAAGTCTTCCAGCAGCGTCGGGCCGCGCAGGCTGGCCTTCAGCGTGTTCTGGTTGTCGCCGACGGGCACGCCCTGGTTGGTGGTGAGCCGCTGGCCGCCGGAGTCGACGCGCACCCGGTCCAGCGTGTCGATGGTGGCGTTGACGCCGGGTGTGGCGCCCCGGCCCGTCTTGTCCGAATGGTTGGCTTCGCTCAGCGTGCTGGCGGTGACGGCGTCCGAGAGCGGCTCGGCGGTGATGCCCTCGGGCGGCGCGACCGCGTTGTCGCGCCCCTGCTCCAGCGGCTTGTTCGCATTGAAGGGCATCGATGCCACCAGCGCCTCGGTGTCGGTCGCCTGGCGGGCCAGCGCGTCGGATCCCGCATCGACCGGAATGTGCGCCGGGCGGCTGGAGGTGTTGCGGGCGGCGGCCTTGGCGGCAGGCGGGGTTTTGCGCGAAGAAGGCATGGGATGGGCTCGTGGGTTGGCGAAAGAGAAAGGCTCCCGCTGGCGGGACGGACTGAGCCGACCAATCTAAGTCGGCCGTACCTGGCGGTTTGTCGGACGAAGCCTTCAGTCCCGCCACGCGCGCCGGGGCGGGTTCAAAATTCGTTGCGGACGCGGGAATACCGCTGCCGCGGTCCCGGTCTCACCTGCTTGCCCACTTCGAAAGGCCTGAAACCATGACACCTCAAGAACGCCAGTTGCTCGATGATTTCCTGGGCCGCCTCGCCAGCGTCGAGTCGGTCGCCAAGGATGCCGAGGCCAACGCGCTGATCCGCCAGCGGCTGGCGGACCAACCCGATGCGCTCTACCTGCTGGTGCAGCGTGCCTTGCTGCTGGACCGCGCGCTGGAAACGGCACGCCAGCAGATTGCCCAGTTGCAGCAGCAGGTCGCGGCCCAGGGCGCCCCGGGTGCCAGCTTCCTGGGCGGCGCTCCGGACATCGCGTTCGGGCGCTCGCCTTCACCGGACGCTGGCAGGGGGCCCGCCGCCGTCCCGCCGTCCGCCACCGCCGCAGCCCCCATGCAGCCCCCGGGCTGGCGTGATCGCCTGTTCGGCGGCTCCCCGGCCGGTGCGGCGCCGGCGGCCACCGGACCAGCGCCGGGCGCTGCGGGCTCTGGATTCCTGGGCCAGGCGGCGCGTACCGCCGCCGGCGTCGCGGGCGGCATGTTCCTGTTCAACGGTCTTGAGAACCTACTGGGCCACCACGGCGGCGGTGGCGGTTTTCTCGGTGGCGGCAACTCGCTGCTCGGCGGCGTTCCGCCCGCCGGAGAGACGGTGGTCCAGAACATCACGAACGAGAACTTCTTCCCCGACAACGCCAGTGGCGGGGACGACGGCGGCACGCTGCGCACCGCGTCGGACGACAGCGCCAGCTGGCTGCCGGACAATGACGGCAGCGACTTTCAGGACGACGGCGGAAGCTTTATCTAGGCTTGCCGCCCAGGCGGACGGCGACACGCGCTGCGCTGGCGCAGGCCGCGCAGCGCGTGCCGGGGTCGCGGGCTTACTGCGAAACCACCCGCACCATCTCCAGGCACTTGTTCGAGTAGCCCCATTCGTTGTCGTACCAGGCCACCACCTTGACGAAGGTGCCGTCGAGCGCAATGCCGGCCTCGGCGTCGAAGATCGAGGTGCGCGGCTCGCCCCGGAAGTCGGTGGAAACCACCTTGTCCTCGGTATAGCCGAGCACGCCCTTCATCGCACCTTCGCTCTGCGCCTTCATCTCGGCGCAGATCTCGGCGTAGCTGGCTTCCTTCTCCAGCTCGACCACCAGGTCGACCACCGACACGTCGGAGGTCGGCACGCGAAAGCTCATGCCCGTGAGCTTCTTGTTGAGCGCGGGGATCACCACGCCCACCGCCTTGGCCGCGCCGGTGGAACTGGGGATGATGTTCTCCAGGATGCCGCGGCCGCCGCGCCAGTCCTTGTTGCTCGGGCCATCGACCGTCTTTTGCGTGGCGGTGGTGGCGTGCACGGTGGTCATCAGGCCGCGCTTGATGCCCCACTTGTCGTTGAGCACCTTGGCGATGGGCGCCAGGCAGTTGGTGGTGCACGATGCGTTGCTGATGATGGCCTGGCCGTCGTAGCTCTTGCAGTTGACGCCGAAGACGAACATCGGCGTGTCGTCCTTGCTGGGCGCCGACAGGATCACTTTCTTTGCGCCGGCGTCGAGGTGCTTTTGCGCCGTTTCCTTGGTCAGGAACAGGCCGGTGGCCTCGATCACGATGTCGGCGCCGACCTCGTTCCACTTGAGGTTGGCCGGGTCGCGCTCCTGGGTCAGGCGGATCTGGCTGCCGTTGACGACCAGCGTGTTGCCCTCCACCGCGATCTCGCCCTTGAAGCGGCCGTGCACCGAGTCGTACTGGAGCATGTAGGCGAGGTACTCGGGCTCCAGCAGGTCGTTGATGGCGACCACCTCGATGTCCCTGAAGTTCTGCACGGCCGCGCGAAACACCATGCGCCCGATGCGGCCGAAGCCGTTGATACCGATCTTGATCGCCATTGAAATGCTCCTGGAGGGTTTAAAACTGGTTGAGGATGCCATGCAAGCTCCCGGCCGCCGCCGGGCGGCTGCCCCAAGGCGGCCGCGCCTCCCCCTCAGCTGGTGGCGCGGCACACGCAGTGGCAGGCCGGAGGGCGGTCATTTTTTGAGCACGGCCTGCACCGTGGCGGCCACGTTCTCGGGCGTGAAGCCGAAGTGCTCGAACAGCACCCCCGCCGGCGCCGATTCGCCGTAGCGGTCAATGCCGACAACCGCCGCGCAGCCGTACTTCCACCAGCCGTCGGTCACGCCCATCTCGACGGCGATGCGCGGCAGGCCGGCCGGCAGCACGTCCTTCTTGTAGGCGAGGTCCTGGCGGTCGAACACCGTGGTGCTGGGCATCGAGACCACGCGCACCGCGATCTTGCGCGCGGCCAGCAGCGCCTGCGCCTTGAGCGCGAGCTGCACCTCGGAGCCGGTGGCGACGATCACGGCGCGGGCCTTCTTCTTCAGGCCGATGTCGGCCGGCTCGCTCAGCACGTAGGCGCCGCGGCTGATGTCGCCCAGGTCCTTCTTCGGCGCGTAGGGCAGGTTCTGGCGCGACAGCAGCAGGGCGGTCGGGCGGTTCGCGGTCTGCAGCGCGACCGCCCAGGCCACCGTGGTCTCGGCCGTGTCGGCCGGGCGCCAGACGTCCAGGTTCGGGATCAGTCGCAGGCTGGCCGCGTGCTCGATCGACTGGTGCGTCGGGCCGTCCTCGCCCAGGCCGATGGAGTCGTGCGTGAAGACGTGGACCACGCGGCGCTTCATCAGCGCGGCCATGCGGATCGCGTTGCGGCTGTAGACGCTGAAGGTCAGGAAAGTGCCACCGTAAGGGATGAAGCCGCCGTGCAGCGCCAGTCCGTTCATGATGGCCGCCATGCCGAACTCGCGCACGCCGTAGTTGATGTGGCGTCCCGGCAGGCCGTCGGGCTGCCGCTCGTCGCCCGCGCTGCGCACCACGGCGCCGGCGTCGTCGAAGCGCAGGCTGGGCGTGCTCGTGGTGTGGGTGAGGTTCGAGCCCGTCAGGTCGGCGCTGCCGCCCAGCAGCTCGGGCAGCGCGGCGGTGAAGGCCTCGAGCGCCAGCTGGCTGGCCTTGCGGCTGGCCACGTTCTGCGCCTGCGTGTGAGCGGCCACCACGGCATCGAACGCGGTCTGGTGGAAGTGCCTGGGCAATTCGCCCTTCATGCGCCGGATGAACTCGGCCGCCAAGTCGGGAAACGCCTCCTGGTAGGCGGCGAACCGGCTGTTCCAGGCGGCCTCGGCCGCCGCGCCGGTGGCCCGGCCGTCCCATTCGTCGTACACGGCCTTCGGCAGCTCGAACGGCTCGTGCGTCCAGCCGAGCGCGCTGCGCGTGAGCGCGATCTCGTCGGCGCCGAGCGGCTCGCCGTGGGCCTTGGCGGTGTTGGCGCGGTTCGGGCTGCCCTTGCCGATGTGCGTCTTGCAAATCACAAGCGTCGGCCGCATCGCCTGTCCCTTGGCGCGCTCGATGGCGATGGAGACAGCCTTCACGTCGTGGCCGTCGATGGGGCCGACCACGTCCCAGCCGTAGGCCCTGAAGCGCTCGGCGGTGTTGTCGATGAACCAGGGCGCCACCGGCCCGTCGATCGAGATGCCGTTGTCGTCGTACAGCGCGATCAGCTTGCCGAGCTTCCAGGCGCCGGCCAGCGCGCAGGCCTCGTGGCTGATGCCTTCCATCAGGCAGCCGTCGCCCAGGAACACATAGGTGTGGTGGTCGACGATCTGGTGCTCGGCGCGGTTGAATTCGCCTGCCAGCAGCTTCTCGGCCAGCGCGAAGCCCACCGCGTTGGTGATGCCCTGGCCGAGCGGGCCGGTGGTGGTTTCCACGCCGGGCGTGACGTCGACCTCCGGGTGGCCGGCGGTCTTGCTGTGCAGCTGGCGGAAACGCTTCAGGTCGTCCACCGACAGGTCGTAGCCCGTCAGGTGCAGCACCGCGTACAGCAGCATCGACGCGTGGCCGTTGGACAGCACGAAGCGGTCGCGGTCGAACCAGCGCGGGTTGGCCGGGTTGTGCTGCAGGTGGTCGGACCACAGCGCCACGGCCATGTCGGCCATGCCCATGGGAGCGCCTGGATGGCCCGAGTTGGCGAGTTGGACGGCGTCCATTGCCAGCGCGCGAATCGCGTTGGCCATCAAGGCTTGGTTGGCCATCTGTGGCTTTCTGGAAGCAGGGTTTGCGGGGAAACCCGGCATTTTAACGGCCGCCTTCCCGCGGCAGCCCGGCCGTGGCCAGAGGCGCTGCTAGAGTGCCCGCCATGCAAGAGCCGCCCCCGACCGCTTCCGCCATGATTCTGGCCGCCGGCCGCGGCGAGCGCATGCGCCCGCTGACCGACCTTTGCCCCAAGCCGCTGCTCGAAGTGCGCGGCAAGCCGCTGATGCAATGGCCCATGGAGGCCCTGGCCACCGGTGGCTTCACCGAGCTGGTGGTCAACACGGCCTGGCTGGGAGACCGGATTTCGAGCCATTTCGGCCCTGGACGTCCGTGGGGCGCGCAGGGCGTGCTGTCAATTTCATACTCCCACGAGGCCCGCGACTTCGGCGGCGCGCTGGAGACGGCAGGCGGCATCGCACGCGCCCTGCCCCTGCTGGGCGACCTGTTCTGGGTCGTGGCCGGCGACGTGTTCATGCCGGAATTCCGCTTCACGCAAGAGGCGGTGGCGCGCTTTGCGGCCAGCGGCCGGCTCGCGCACCTGTGGCTGGTGCCGAACCCGGCGCACAACCCCCGGGGCGATTTCGGGCTCGGCGAGGACGGTCTGGCGACCCACGAAAAAGCCGAGGGCCGGGAAGGCTGCTACACCTTCTCGACCCTCGGCCTCTACCGTGCGGCGCTGTTCGCACCGCCGTTTTGCGAGATTCCTCCAGGCAACCCGGACGGCCTGAAGGCCCCGCTGGCGCCCGTCCTGCGCGCCGCGATGGCCCGGCGCCAGGTCAGCGCCGAGATCTACCGCGGCGCCTGGACCGACGTCGGCACGCCCGAGCGCTTGGCGGCGCTCAACTCGGCGCCGCCAGGCGCCTAGCGCCTGGCACTCCTTAAAACACGTTCGCGTTGACCGTGTGGAAGGCCTTGCCCGGCAGCGCGAAGCTGCCACCGAACTCCATGTCGTAGTTCACGCCGTTGAAGCTCGTCCCCTGCACCGGGCAGCCACCGGGCGGCAGGCACGCCGTCCAGTTGAAGCTCAGGTCGGCGCCGCCATCGGTCATGCTGCCCTGCGACCACCAGAATATCACCGGCCCGTAGCGGTAGTTCGACACCTGGCGGCCCGCGTAGTCGGCCACCGTCAGCATGTACGACTCGGTCGTGTGGTTGTCGCCGTCGGTCGCCGAGATCGGGTCCAGCAGGCGCGAGTCGCGCAGCGTCCTGACCACCGAGCCGCTGTTGTAGTCGGCCGCGAAGCGCACCCAGTCGATGCGGCGGTCGCCGCGCGAGGTGACGATGACCTCCTTGTTGACGTCCGCGTAGACCGAGGTGGCCGGCCCGTCGTTCTGGCCCGCCTTCTTCTTCACCAGCGCGATGTGCGTCGGGTTGCGCCCGACCGTGACCGCGCCGACCTCGCGGATGGCGTCGGGCGAGGCGTCGCCGTCCGTCGGGTAGGCGCCCAGGTCGTACAGGTGGAGTTGTCCGTCCTGCGTGGCGATCCAGGCGCGCTTGGTCTGGGCGTACGGGTAGGTGCGCACCGCCGTCGGGCGGCTGGCCAGGGCGATGGTTTTGATCACCGTCGGGGTCTGCTGGGGCGCTGCCGAGAACGCAGTCGGCCACTGGTCGGGGTTTTGCCCCAGGTTGGCGAACGGCGTGCCGTTGCCGAAGTACTGGCTGCGGTAGTAGGCAAAGAGGGGCTTCAGGTCGATGAAGCTGGCCTTCTTCTCCGACTTGGACACCACCACCGCCACCCCCGAGTGCGCGGTCGCGTTGGCCTGCGCGCCCGAATTGAAGGCCTGGCGCGTGCCGGCATCATTCAGGTTGAAGTAGCCCATCTGCGCCGAATAGTCCTCCCAGTTCCAGTTGGTGGTGGCGGAGATCTCGGTGGGCGCCTTCATGTCGGTCAGAGGAACGTAGCCCACGATCTTCATGAAGCCGATGTTGCCGAGGTTGGCCAGGCCCGGGTAGACGCCGTTCCACTCGCCGCGGTAGTTGTACCAGCCCCCGGGGTTGTCGGGCGTGCACTTGTCGCACATGCCCGCCAGCGCGATCACGGCAATCTCGCCGCGCAGGTTGACCGTGTCCCACACCGTCACGAGAGCGAACTCGTCGCTGTTGGTCAGCGCGATGGCCGTGGGCACCTTGCCCGCTGCCAGCTGGACCGTGGCCTTGTTGTTGCCGGTGTTCTGCCCGGAGACGCCGATCAGGCCGTTCTGGTAGGCGACGACCGTCGAGATGGCCCAGCCCGGGCGGCCCTCGGCGCGCGCGAGGGCCACGGGGTTGCTCACGTCGCCCGCGCCGGAGTTCTTGTAGGCCAGCTGGTTGATCGAGTCGAGCCCGCCGCCGTAGTAC
>JAQGLP010000128.1 GCA_028292835.1 Variovorax sp. | reverse complement strand
CGACCGCCGCGACAGCGCCGCCCTGATGCCCAAGGCGCGCGTGCTGGACTCCGCATTCACCTGGGGCGACGATCGCCGGCCCGTGGTGCCGTGGCAGGACATGGTGGTCTACGAGCTACACGTGCGCGGCTTCACCATGAGGCATCCCGACGTGCCGCCCCACCTGCGCGGCACCTACGCGGCGCTGGGCTCGACGCCGGTGATCGACCACCTGAAGCGGCTGGGCGTCACCACCGTCGAGCTGCTGCCGGTGCACAGCTACCCGAACGACCGGCGGCTGGCCGAGAGCGGCCTGCAGAACCACTGGGGCTACAACACGCTGGGCTTCTTCGCGCCCGAGCCGCGCTACAGCGCTTCGGGCGAGGTGCGGGAGTTCAAGAGCATGGTCCGGAGCCTGCATTCGGCAGGCATCGAGGTCATCCTGGACGTGGTCTACAACCACACCTGCGAAGGCAACCAACTGGGGCCGACGCTTTCCATGCGCGGCATCGACAACGCCACCTACTACATCCTCAACGCGGGCAACCGCCGCCATTACGACGACTTCACCGGCTGCGGCAACACCGTGCGCCTGGAGCATCCGCGCACCCTGCAGCTGGTGATGGACTCGCTGCGCTACTGGGTGGTGGAAATGCACGTCGACGGCTTCCGCTTCGACCTGGCTTCGGCGCTGGCGCGCGAGGGCGGCCGGGTCGACAACCTGGGTGGCTTCTTCGACGCCATCCGGCAGGACCCGGTGCTCAACCGCGTGAAGCTCATCGCCGAGCCCTGGGACCTGGGCCCGGGCGGCTACCAGGTGGGCAACTTCCCGTCGGGATGGGCCGAGTGGAACGACCGCTACCGCGACGGCGTGCGCGGCTACTGGCGGGGCAACGGCGGCGCGCTCGGCGAGGTGGCGCAGCGCATGGCGGGCTCGCAGGACCTGTACGGCTGGTCGGGCAAGCGGCCGCACGCCAGCATCAACTTCGTCACCGCGCACGACGGCTTCACGCTGCACGACCTGGTGTCGTACAACGACAAGCACAACGAGGCCAATGGCGAGGACAACCGCGATGGCAACAGCAACAACATTTCATGGAATTGCGGCGTCGAGGGACCGACCGACGACCTTGGGGTGAACGCCCTGCGCGAGCGTCAGAAACGCAACTTCCTGGCCACACTGCTGCTGTCGCAGGGCGTGCCGATGCTGCTGGCGGGCGACGAAATCGGCCATACCCAGCACGGCAACAACAACGTCTATTGCCAGGACAACGAACTTGGCTGGCTGGACTGGAACCTCACGCCCGAGCGCGCCGCCTTGCTGGGGTTCGTGCAGCGGCTGGTCTGGCTGCGCCGCACGCACCCCACGTTCCGGCGCCGGGACTTTTTCAAGGGCCAGCCGATCGCCGAGGGCGGTCCGAAGGATGTGCTCTGGCTCCGACCGGACGGCATCGAGATGAGCCCCGACGACTGGAACGACCCCCACGCGCGCTGCCTGGGGATGCTGGTGGCGGGCAACGGCATCGCCGAGGCCGGACCGCGCGGCGAGGCTCTGCGCGACGACGATTTTCTTCTGCTGTTCAACGCGCACCACGACCGGATCGACTTCTCGCTGCCCGCGGTGCCGGGCGGACATTGGGACATGCTCGTCGATACCGCCGCGCCGGAGCCGGAGAACGGCGCGCCCACCGGCACGACGCCGGCCGAAGCCACCTATCCCTTGCAAGGACGCTCGCTGGCAGTACTTGGCCGCGCGCTGACATCGTCATGAAAAGTTTGCATGCAATGCCGTTCGGGGCCACTGTCATCGAAGGAGGTGGCGTGCGCTTCGCTTTCTGGGCGCCGGACGCGGAGCGCGTCTGGCTCGAACGCGGCACGGACGCCGCGCCCGCGAGCCATGAGATGGCGCGCACGGCCGAGGGTTGGCACCTGCTCGAACTGGCCGATGCGCGCGCGGGCGAGCGCTACCGCTACCGCCTGCCCGACGGTCTGCGCGTGCCCGACCCGGCGTCGCGCTGCAACCCCGACGACGTGCACGGCCCAAGCCAGGTGGTCGACCCGCGAACCTACCGCTGGCGCGACGGCGGCTGGCACGGCCGCCCGTGGCACGAGGCGGTGGTCTACGAACTGCACGTCGGCACATTCACGCCCGAGGGCAGCTTCGCTGCCGCGCGCGAGCGGTTGCCCGAGCTGGCGGAGCTCGGCATCACGGCGATCGAGCTGATGCCGCTCGCGGACTTTCCCGGGCAGCGCAACTGGGGCTACGACGGCGTGTTGCCGTTCGCGCCCGACGCCAGCTACGGCACGCCCGACGACCTGAAGGCGCTGATCGACGCCGCGCATGCGCTCGGGCTGATGGTGCTGCTCGACGTGGTCTACAACCATTTCGGTCCCGAAGGCAACTACCTGCATGCCTACTGCACGCAGTTCTTCAACCCGCTCCACGCCACGCCGTGGGGCCCGGCGATCAACTACGACGCGGCGCGGTCGCGCACCGTGCGCGACTTCTTCGTGCACAACGCGCTTTACTGGATCGAGGAATTCCACTTCGACGGCCTGCGCATGGACGCCGTCCATGCCATCCGCGACGATACGCAGCCCGACATCGTGCGCGAGATCTGCGCCGCGCTCCATGCCGGACCGGGGCGGCACCGCGCCGTCCACGTGGTGCTGGAAAACGAACTGAACCAAGCCGGCTGCTTGGCACGCGGCCCCGACGGCGCGCCGCTCGTGGCGACGGCCCAGTGGAACGACGACCTGCACCACGCGGCCCATGTGCTGGCCACCGGCGAGACCGACGGCTACTACGCCGACTACGCCGACGCACCCGTGGACCGCTTCGGCCGGGCGCTGGCCGAGGGTTTCGTCTACCAGGGCGAGCCTTCGCGTTTTCGCGCGGGCGAGGCCCGGGGCGAGCCGAGCACGCACCTGCCGCTGGCCGCCTTCGTGTCCTTCCTGCAGACGCACGACCAAGTCGGCAACCGTGCCTTCGGCGAGCGCATCCATGCGCTCGCCGATCCGGTGCTGCTGCGGGCCGCCCAGGCCTGCCTGCTGCTGTCGCCCCATGTCCCGATGTTCTTCATGGGCGAGGAGTTCGCCGCCTCGACACCCTTCCTTTACTTCTGCGACTTCGAGCCGGCGCTCGCCGCGGCGGTCTCGCAGGGGCGACGCGGCGAGTTTTCCCGCTTCGCCGCCTTTGCCGACCAGGCGGCGCGCGAACGCATTCCCGATCCGAACGCCGAGAGCACCTTCCGCGCCTCCCAGTTGCGCTGGGAAGAACGCTGCGAAAGCCCGCACCGCGAGCGGCTGGCCACCACGCGGGAGCTGCTGGCGCTGCGGCGCCGCTGGCTGGTGCCGCGCCTGGCGGCCCAGCGCGGGGCCGGGCGCTTCTGGCGCGAAGGCGAGGCGCTGCGGGTCGAGTGGCCCCTGGGCGGCGAAGCGGCCGCGCGCCTGCACCTGCTGGCCCATTTCGGCCGCGATCCGCTGTCCGGCATGAAGCCGCCGCCCGGCCGGACGGTGTACGAGGTCGGCGTTACGGCCGATGGCGCCATGCTGCACCTCGCGCCGGGCGCGGTGCGCTTTACCCTGCAGGAGACGAACGATGTCGGCTGAAGCCCACGACGGCGCCGCCGAGGCCCTGGCGCGCCTGTGCGCGCAGCTCGGCATCGCCACCCATTACCACGACATCTGGGGGGCACGCCACGAGGTCGCACGCGAAGCCCTGGCCGCGCTGGCGGCTGAATTCGGCCCGCCGTCGGACGGCCCGCAGGCGCCAGTTGCACCGGCCGACGCGCTGCATGCGCTGCAAGCCGCCGCCTGGCGCGAGGCGCTGCCCCCGGTCATCGCCATCGGCGAAGGGCAGGCGGGCTGGTCGGTGCGCCTGCGGCTGCCGGCGTCGTGGACGCAACTGCGCTGGCAGCTGCAGGAGGAGGGCGGCGCCCGGCATGACGCCACGCTGGCGACGCACGCCCTGCCCGAGACGGCACGCATCGAACTCGGCGGCATCGCCCACGTCGAGCGCCGGCTCGAAGTCGATGTCGCGCTGCCGGCCGGCTACCACCGCCTGCGAGTCGAGGGATTGCCCGGCGACACCCTGGTCGTCAGCGCGCCGGCGCACTGCCACCGGCCCGATGCCCTGCAGGCCGGCGGCCGGGTCTGGGGTCCGGCCGTACAGCTCTACGCCCTGCGCTCGCAGCACAACTGGGGCATTGGCGATTTCAGCGACCTGGCGCAGTTCGTCGAGCAGGCCGCGCAACAGGGCGCCGGCATCGTCGGCCTCAACCCGCTGCATGCGCTCTTCACCCACAACCCGGCGCACGCCAGCCCGTACAGCCCGTCGTCGCGCCTGCAGCTCAACGTGCTCTACATCGACGTCGAGGCGGTCGAGGATTTCCGTGACTGCGAGCCGGCCCGGCAGCGCGTGCGCTCGCCCGAGTTTCAGGCGCGCCTGGCCGCCGTGCGCGAGGCTGCGCTGGTGGACTACCAGGCCGTCGCGGCACTCAAGCTCGAAGTGCTCGAAATGCTGTACGCGCACTTCCGCATGCGGCATTTGTCCGACGAAGGCGCGCACCCGCGCGATGCCCGTGGGCGGGAGTTCATCGAATTCGTGGCCGAGCGCGGCGAACCGCTGCGCCGTCATGCGCTTTTCGAGGCGCTGCAGGCGTCGTTCCACGCGGCGGATGGGGCGGTGTGGGGCTGGCCGGTCTGGCCCGAGGCGTACCGCGATCCGGAGGGGCCCGCGGTCGCGCAATTCGCGCGCGAGCACGCCGCGCGCATTCAATACCACCAGTACCTGCAATGGCAGGCGTCACGCCAGCTCGCACGCGCGGGCGACCGCTGCCGGACGCTCGGCCTGGCGGTCGGGCTCTACCTGGACCTGGCCGTGTCGGTCGATCGCGCCGGCTCCGATGCGTGGAGCGGGCAGGACGACTTCGCGCCAGGGGTCGGCATCGGTGCGCCGCCCGACGAGTTCAACCCGAACGGACAGGGCTGGGGCCTGCCGCCGCTGCGGCCGGACCGCCTGCGCGCGAGCCAGTACCGCCTTTTCATCGAGACGCTGCGTGCCTGCATGCGCGGCGCCGGCGCGCTGCGCAGCGACCACGTGATGGGGCTGATGCGGCTGTTCTGGATTCCGCCCGGTCACGATGCCCGCAACGGCGCCTATGCGCATTACGCCCTGGACGAGATGCTGGCGATCGTCGCGCTGGAGAGCCGGCGCAATCGCTGCATGGTCATCGGCGAGGATCTGGGCACGGTGGCCGACGAGATGCGTGCGGCACTGGCGCGCTTCGAGGTGCTGTCGTACCGGCTGCTGTACTTCGAGCGCGACGCGGCCGACGCCTTCAAGCCGCGCGAGGCCTATCCGCGCGATGCGCTGGTGGCCGTCAGCACGCACGACCTCGCCACGCTGGCCGGCTGGTGGTCCGGGCACGATCTCCGGCTGCGCCTGCGGCTGGGGCTGTTCCCCGACCGGCGGGTGTTCGAGAAGCAGTTGCTCGACCGCGCCCAGGAGCGCGTGCGCCTGCTGCTTGCCGTGCAGGACGCCGGGCTGCTCACGTCTGACGCCGTGGTCGAAGCATGCGGTGCGGCCGCGCTGTCGCCCTCGGTGGTCGAGGCGATCCATGTCTTCCTGGCCGGCGCACCGAGTCAGGTCATGATGGTGCAGCTCGAGGACGTGCTGGGCGTCGTCGAGCAGGCCAACATGCCGGGCACCACCGACGCCCATCCCAACTGGCGCCGCAAACTGCCGCTGGACCTGGACGGGATCGCCGGCGACGGACGTTTCGCGAGGCTGGGCCGCGCGCTGTCGGCGGTGCGCCCTCGGGCCGGCCCGCTCGCGTCATTGTCCAGTGGCGCCCGGCCCACCCCGGTGCCGCGCGCCACCTACCGCCTGCAGTTCCACAAGGGCTTTGGCTTCGACGACGCGGTGGCCGTGCTGCCCTACCTGGCGCGGCTGGGCGTGAGCCATGTCTACTGCTCGCCGATCCAGCGCGCGCGCCCCGGCAGCACGCACGGCTACGACGTGGTGGCGCACGACGAGATCAACCCCGAGCTCGGCGGGCGCGCCGGCTTCGAGCGCTTCAGCATGGCGCTGCGCGAGCACGGCATGGGCCAGTTGCTGGACCTGGTGCCCAACCACATGGGCGTGCTCGGCGCCGACAACGCCTGGTGGATGGACGTGCTGGAAAACGGCCCGGCCTCGCCCTACGCGCGGCACTTCGACATCGACTGGCAGCCTCTCAACGAAGAGATGACCGGCAAGGTGCTGCTCCCGGTGCTGGGCGACCACTACGGCGACGTGCTGGCGCGCGGCGAGCTGACGCTGGCGTTCGAACCCGAGGCCGGCAGCCTGGCGCTGCGCTACCACGAGCACCGCTTTCCGCTGGCGCCCCGAAGCTATCCGTCGGTGCTGGAAGACGCGGCCAGGCGCATCGCCGATGCC
>JAQGLP010000105.1 GCA_028292835.1 Variovorax sp. | reverse complement strand
TTGCTCACCACGACAAGGCGGTGGTTCAGAGCCTCCACCAGCTGGCCGCGCCGCCGCGGGTTGTCCATCAGGTCGTCGACCAGGTACGGATTGCGTCTCACCACCCAGATGACGCCCAGCACCTCGTAGAGCATGCGCGCCGACCGGCCGGTGCGGCGCTCGGCGCGCAGCGTCTGCAGCAACTCCCAGCCGCGCTCGCCCAGCAGGCGTATCACGATCTCGCGGTCGGAGCAGCTGGTGTAGTTGTAGGGGATCTCGCGCAGTCGCGCGGGCTCTTGGGCCTGCGACAACAACGCCGTCAGCGCGGTCGGAGCATTCATGGGAGGGTGATCCGGTCGGGCACTGCGCACCCACGGACCGGGGCCGGAATTTTAAGTCAGCACCGACTGACGCGCCTGGGGTTGCGGAAGCAGCCCTTCCCTTGAGGAATCGCCTCCACGCCTGAGATTCGGGCACCGGCCCGCCCGCAGGATGGAGCCAGTCCAAAATAGCGCGAAGCCACGGTCGACCGACACCCGCGAAAGGACCCCTTGAAACCCGAAACAGCCCGCACCGCGGCCACCTTGACCTTGTTTGCGCTCTGCGCCTGGCTCTTGCACAGGCTGCTGGTGCCTGTTGCCTGGGCGGCGCTGCTGGCGGTCAGCACCTGGCCTGTGCACGAGCGCCTGCGCCGCCGCGTCGACTCGCATCGCAGCGCACTGGTGAGCGCGGGGCTCCTTACGCTGGCGACCGTCGTGGTGATCGTCCTGCCGATGGTCTACCTGGTCTTGCAGGCCGTGCGGGAGGCCCCCGCCGCCGCCCGCCTGTGGGCGCACAGCCAGGAGTCCGGCCTGCCCGCGCCCGACTGGATCGGCGCCCTGCCCTGGGTGGGGCCCTGGTTGCTCGCGCAATGGAACACTTCCATCGCCGACCCCGGCGCCCTGGCCGAACTGGCGCGAAGCCTGGGCGCCAGCCTGGGCTTCGACACCGGTCGAACCCTGCTCGCCGATGCCGGCCATGGGGCCATGTCGGTGTTTTTCTGCGTGCTGGTGCTGTTCTTTCTCTACCTCCAGGGCGATGCGCTCTCTGAGCAGATCGAGCGGATGTTGCTGCGCCAGTTCGGCACTTCCGGTACCGACACGCTGCGCACGGGCGTGGTGGCGGTGCGCGGCACCGTCAATGGCCTGGTGCTGGTCGGCCTGGGCGTGGGGGTGCTGATGGGCGGAGCCTACGCAATCGCACGCATCCCGCATCCCGCGTTCTGGGGCCTGTGCACCGCCTTGCTGGGCATGGTGCCCTTTGGTGCCATGCTGGTCGTGCTCGGATGCACGCTCTATCTGTTCACGCTCGGTGCCAGCACGGCGGCCCTCGTGCTGGGGCTGTTCGGGGCGTTCCTGATCTTTACCGCCGACCATTTCGTGCGCCCGGCGTTCATTGCCGGCTCCTCCAGACTGCCGGTGGTGCTGGCGCTGCTGGGCGTGTTTGGCGGGCTCGAAACGCTGGGGGTGATCGGGATTTTTCTCGGTCCCACGCTGATGGCCGTGCTGGCGACCGTGTGGCGGGCCCTGTCCGGGCCGCGCGCCACGCATTGACCGTCGAGCCTCTCGACCTCCGCCGCATGAGCCAGCGTGCCCGCCGCTGACGGCGTCCAGCGCTTAAAGGATCTTCACGATCGCCCTCGCGACGCTGCGCCTGAAGAGAATCAGGAAGTAGCGGGCGAGGCCGTCGTCCCAACGCGGTCCGAGCTTGGCATCCAGCGCCGCGATACCGTTGCGCTGCACCGCATCGGGCGCACGCGCGGCGAAAAGCTCGACAAAGCGCGAGGGCTTGAAATCGCTCAGCCATGCAAGGACCTGCGGCTCGTCGAGCAGGCCCGCGCCACATTCCCACGACGCCCGCCCCGGCAGCGGATCGGCGGCTTGCTGCAGCGCTCTGCGCACCGTGCCGGGATCGACAGCCAGCGAACAGCTCACGCCGAGCCGGCCGAGCCCCTCGTGCACGCCGGCGATCCAGGCGCGATCGCGGTCGCCGCGCGAGAGCTTGACGGTGTCGCCACCGCGCCAGGTCATCGATTCCTCCTGGGAGCGGTCCGGCAGCGCCGCGGGATTCACTCCCGTATCGGCGATGCCCAGGACCGGGCGGCGCACCGGCCGGGTAAACGTCGACCATTGGTCCCGCAGGTGGTCGACGAAATCCTGCTTCAGCAACTGCAACGCGCGCAGCACCACGACCGACAGCCCCGCCACCTTCGGCGCGGCAAAGCTGGTGCCCGCGTCGAAGTCGGGCACGCCGGGGAGGCTGCGCGTGGTACCGGGCGCCACCACCGTGGGCTGGGCGCCCTGCGGCGTGCCGCGGCTCGAGATGTCGAGCAGCACGCCGGCGTCGTCCGTGGCCCCGACCGCGATCACCTGGGGCAATTGCGCCAGCGGCTGCAGCGAGTCCGGCTCCGGCCCCCAATTGCCGGCCGCGACGACCACGACCACGCCACGCTCCCAGGCGGTCCGCACGGCCACCGCGAGCGGATGGTCCGGCTGCAAGGCCTCCTGCGCCGGACCCAGGCTCAGGTTGATCGCGTCGACGTTCCATTCGAGCAGCCGGTCGATGCCACGCAGCAGGTTGAGCACGTCGCCGTGCACCTCGTGCTCCGCCACGACACCCGCGACAGCCACCGGTGCACCCGCCACCGCCAGCGGGAGGCGAACGAAAGGATCGAGGGGTCCGGGCACGGTGTCGCCGGGTCGCGGAGAGGCGGTGTCGGCGACTGCGAGGCGGTCCAGCGTCAATAGGCGGGGCATGACGGTCCTTTCAGCCAGGGGAAGGGCGTGCTGCCCGCGCTCAATTGGACTGCTGCGGGGTCCTTTGCGCAATCGGCCTCCGTTGCTAGACTGCCATGCCCAGGGCTCGGCGGAGGCATCATGCCCATCCTTTTCGTGCACGGCGTCAACGTGCGTGACCGCTCGCTGTTTCAGCAGATCACGCCGCTGCTGCGTCGCTGGGTCTGTCCGGAAATCTCGGCCCGTCCCGAGCAGGTGCTCATCGACGACGCCTATTGGGGTGACCTGGGCGTGAGCTTCGCCTGGAATGGCGCTTCACGGCCGCGCAGCCGCATCCTGGGCATGGGTGCCGGGGCGACGCCCACGCAGGCCTTCAACGAGCAACTCGAAATCGCCCTCGCCTTCGAGCAGCCGCTGCCCACCGTGCCTGCTGCGCCGGCCGCGGTGCCGCCAGCCGTGCTGGGGTCCGGATTCGGCCCGGCCGGCGCGGGTGCCGCGCCACGGTCCGGCCGGCTGCGCCAACTCGCGCCCGACGCACTGGCCGATTTGCTCTGCGGCGTGCTGATGGCAACATCGCCCGCGAACTCGCCGACAGTGGCACCGGACACCCTGGCCCACGCCGCGCTCATGGCCGACGACGTCGCCCACGATCCCGGCCTGCAAGCCGCGCTGCGCGGCGCGAAGGATGCCGAGGCCGAGCTCGCACTGATCGGCGCCGCGCTGCAAGCGGCAGGCGCCGCGGCCACGCCGCAAGCAGTGACCGGCATGGGATTCAAGGAACGCTGGCAGGACGCGACCGTGCGCCTGCGCGAGGTCTTCCAGCGGGCCGACGACCTGCCTTTGTACGCTGCCTCGGTCGGCCTGCTGGAAGCGCGCAAGTGGGCGCATGAGGCGATCTCGCTTTTCGCTGGCGACGTCGTCACCTACGCCGAATCGCGCAGTGCCGACGACCCGGGCCCGATCGTGCGGCGCGTGATGGACAAGCTGCGCGAGCTCGACAGGCAGCGGGGCGCCGGCGGCGACGAGCCGCTGGTGGTCGTCACGCACAGCATGGGTGGGCAGATCGTCTACGACCTGGTCTCGTGGTTCCTGCCGGCCCAAAAGGACGCCCGTCCACCGCGCATCGATTTCTGGTGCGCCACCGCCAGCCAGGTCGGCTTCTTCGAGGAGGCCAAGCTCTTCGTTGCCAGCGACCGCAGCATCCGTGCGCCGGCCAGGGTGCCGTTTCCCGCGCAGGCGCTCGGGGTGTGGTGGAACGTGTGGGACCCGAACGACGTGCTCAGCTTCAGCACGCAAGGCATCTTCGACGGCGTGGACGACGGGCCCTACGACAGCGGATCGCCGCTGACCCGCGCGCATGGCGGCTACCTGCAGCGACCGAGCTTCTACCGCCGCCTCGCGGAGAAGCTGCGCGCCGCGGCCGCCGCGGGCTGGAAGGCCGCATGAAGCTCGTGCCCCAAGACCCTGCGCTGGGACATTGGGTGGATCCGGACTGGCAGAAGGACCGACCGGGCACCCATGCGCTGGTGATCGGCATCAGCGCCTACGCGCACTTCGATGGCGGGGCCGCGCCGGCGGCGGGCACCGACGACTGGATCAGCGACTGTCGCGGCCTGGGCCAGCTCCAGGTTTCCGCACTCACCGCCTGGCGTGTGTTCGAGTGGCTGAACCGGGACTACCAACTTGCCGATGCGCCCCTGGTGAGCTGCCACCTGCTGCTCTCGCCCCAACCCGGCGAACTCAAGGTTGCGTCGCCCATGGACAGTTGCAGCGCGCAGCCCACGCTGGCCAACTGCCAGCAGGCGGTGCGCGCCTGGGCTGGCGGCATGAGAGCGCTGGCGCCGGAGGTTGCGCGCCTGTCGCGCGGATTGATGTTTTTCTCGGGCCACGGCGCGGAGGTCGATGCCGAGCGCCAGATCCTGCTGCCGTGTGACTACCTCGCAGGTGCGATGCCGTCGCCCAACGACGCGATCGGCACCGAGAACATCCGGCAGGGCCTCGCGCTGCTGCCGATGTCGCAGGTTCTTCTCTTCATCGATGCCTGCCGCAACGACAGCGCTGCGCTGCGCCAGCTGGATGTCGATGGCAGCCCGATCCTGACCAGTGGCAAGGCCGCGCTGACCAACAGCCTGCAGACCTCGGCCGTGCTGTATGCCACCGCCAGCAACCGCTCCGCCTACCAGCACACCAGCGCGGACCAGGGCCTGTCGATGTATGGCACGGCGCTGCTCGAAGGCCTGCGCGGTCTGGCCGGCATGCAGGTGCGCGAACTCGCAAAAGGCCGCGATATTCCATTGTTCAACCTGCAGCCTTTCGTGGAGTCGCGCGTCACCGCGCTGCTGCAGGGCATCCCCGGGGCCGCAGCTGCCGCAGGCTGGCAGGCCGTGAGCTTGGCCGGGCGGCGCCTGTCGAACCTCACCGTGACCGAGCTGCCGCCCAGCGGCCTGATCCTGATGGGTCGGCCCCATGCAGCGGTCGCGCGGATGCCCTGGGAGCAGGAACCCAGGGAGCCTGCCGGCCCGGTGGCACGCGATCCGAACGCGGTGGTCACGCAGCTCGTCGAGGGGCCGGACCTGCCCTTGCCGCCGTCCTCGCCCTCCGCCGCCTCTTTCTCACCCCAGGAGACACTGCGCCGGACCGCGCTCGGAGAGGCGATCGGCAATGAAGCCATCGCCGCCCTGTGGACGCACCACACCCGCCTCGCACCTGTCAGCG
>JAQGLP010000052.1 GCA_028292835.1 Variovorax sp. | reverse complement strand
GGCCGCACGGCCCCATAACCGGGGCGGGCGAAGGGCGGCCAAGCGGTCGCCTTCTCACCCATCTTCGACGATGCGCCCGGCCCCACGCCGGGCTTTTTCCGGGGTGCGCCACTTTCCACTTTCCTATACTTGCCGGCCCCCACCCGTCGGCCGCTGTGCTCTGCCCGACCCGAATCCCCCGAAACGCCCCATCGCCATGCCCGTCCGCTCGCGTCGCTCCTTCAACCTCCTCGGCGCTGCCGCCGCCCTTGCCCTGATGGCCGGCCCCGGTGCCGCCTCCGCCGCCACGCCATCGAACGGGTGGCCCCGCAAGCCGTTGCGCATCGTGGTGGGGTTCCCGGGCGGCTCGACGCCCGACGTCACTGCACGGCTGATCGCCGAGCCGCTCGCCCGGGCGCTGGGCCAGCCGGTGATCGTGGAAAACCGCGTCGGCGCCGGCGGCAACATCGCGGCCGAGCTGGTGGCGCATGCCACCGACGACCACACGATCAGCGTGATGATCAACGGCAACATGACGATCGCCAAGCTGCTCAACAGCAAGCTCGGCTACGACCCGCTGACCGATCTGCAGCCGGTCGCCCTGATCGGCACCGCGCCGCTGGTGCTGGCGGTATCGTCCAGCGTCGCCGGCAACACGCCGAAGGAACTGCTACAGGCCGCGCGCGCGTCGGACGACCGCTGGAGCTACGGCACGCCGGGCGTCGGCACGGTCGGCCACATCGGCATGGAACTGCTGAACGCGCAGCTCAAGACGCGTTCGGTGCATGTGCCCTACCCCGGCTATCCGCAGGTGATCAACGCCATGATCGGCGGGCAGCTGCAATGGGCCCTGCTGCCGCCGGCGCTGGCGGCGCAGCAGGTGCGTGCCGGCAAGCTGAAAGCGATCGGCGTGACCTCGGCCGGGCGCAGCGCGCTGGTGCCGGAATTGCCGAGCTTGGCGGAGGCCGGCGTGCCGGGCTTCGAGCTGGAGATCTGGAACGCCGTGGCCGCGCCGGCCGCCATGCCCAAGCCGATCGTGGCGCGGCTCTCGACGCTCATCAGCGAGATCGTTCGCACCCCCGAGGTGCGCGCCAAGCTGTTCCAGCAGGGATGGCAGGTGGTGGGCTCCTCCGCCGAGGGGCTGGCCAACCGGATCAAGGCCGACACCGTGCTGCTGGGCGGTGTGATCCGCGCGCGCGGCATCCGCAACGAGTGACGGCCCGGCGCGCGGCGCGCCGTGGCGGGGGTCCGCCCGTTCAGCCTTCCTTCAGCAGCGCCTTCACATCCGCCACCATCGGCGCCGCGCCGGCGCCGTAGCGCGCATACAGCCGCAGCCGGCCATGCGTGTCGTAGATGTAGCTCGCGGCCGAGTGGTCCATCGAATAGCTGGTGGGCGTCGCGCCGTCGACTTTCTTGTAGTAGGCCTTGAAGTCCTTGGCCATGGCGTCGAGCTGACCGGGCGTCGGGATCAGCGCGATGAAAGTCGGGTCGAACGCGCCCATGTAGGCCTTCATGACAGCCGGCGTGTCGCGCGCCGGATCGACCGTGACGAACAGCACCTGCAGCCGGTCGCCTTCCTTGCCGAGCTGCTGCTTGACCTGCGCCATCTCGGTCATGGTGGTCGGGCACACGTCCGGGCACTGGGCATAGCCGAAGAACAGCACCACCACCTTGCCCTTGAAGTCCTGCAGCGTTCGGACCTTGCCGTCGACGTCGGCGAGCGAGAAGCCCTTGGCGTACTCGGCGCCCGTCATGTCCACCGCGTTGAAGCTGGGCTTGGCTTCGGTGCAGGCCGACAGATTCAAACCCAAAGCTGCTGCAGCGCCCATCCAGCCTGCGGCGGCAGCTATTGTTTTAATAGCATTTCGCTTGTTCATGGGGACGCCTCAGATCAGGTAGTGATCGACCAGCAACGCCGCGAACAGCACGCTCAGGTGGATCAGGGAAAAACGGAAGGTCTTGCGCGCCAGCGCATCGGAGTACTCGCGCCACAGCGCGAAGGCATAGCCGCAAAAGCCGACGCTCACGCCGATGGCGACCGCCAGGTAGAGCCAGCCGCTCATGCCGTAGATGAAGGGCATCAGGCAGGCCGCGAACAGGATGAAGGTGTAGAGCAGCACCTGCAGCCGCGTGAAGGCGTTGCCGTGCGTGACGGGCAGCATCGGCAGGCCCGCCTTGCGGTAGTCCTCGACCCGGTAGAGCGCCAGTGCCCAGAAGTGCGGCGGCGTCCACAGGAAGATGATCAGGAACAGGATCAGCGCCTCGGGGCCGACGTCGCCCGTCATGGCGGCCCACCCGAGCACCGGGGGCATGGCGCCGGAGGCCCCGCCGATCACGATGTTCTGCGGCGTCAGCGGCTTCAAGATCACGGTATAGATCACCGCGTAGCCGACGAAGGTCGCAAAGGTCAGCCCCATGGTGAGCGGATTGACCGTGAACCACAGCAGCGCCGAGCCCGCGACGCACAGCCCGGCCGAGAACAGCAGCGCCTGCCGGTCGGAGAGCTGGCCGCGCGCGGTCGGGCGCCACGACGTGCGCCGCATCTTGGCGTCGATGCCCTTCTCGACCAGGCAGTTGAACGCCGCGGCGGCGCCGGCCACCAGCCAGATGCCGAGGCAGGCCAGCAGCATGCGCAGCAGCTCGGCCCAGCCCGGCACGCCGGGCACGGCCAGCACCATGCCGATCAGCGCGCAAAAGACGATCAGCTGCACCACGCGCGGCTTGGTCAGCGCATAGAACTGGCGCAGCACGGCCGCGCCGCGGTGCGATGCGTTGGCGGAGGTAGGCAGCGGCGTGCTCATGCGGCCCCCATGGTGCCTGATTCCGCGGCACGCCCGCCGACGGCTTGCGCAAGGCGGGCGGTGGAGGC
>JAQGLP010000043.1 GCA_028292835.1 Variovorax sp. | reverse complement strand
GGCATGTCCATCATCGCCCGCACCGCCGGCATCGGCCGCAGCGCGCCCGAGCTGCAGTGGGACCTGAACTACCTGCTCAAGCTGTGGAACGCCATCGACGGCGCCGCCAAGGGCGCCAAGGGCGCCTTCCTGATCTACCAGGAATCGAGCCTCGTCATCCGCGCCATCCGTGACTACTTCAATCACGACATCGGCGACATCCTGATCGACACCGACGACATCTACGAGCAGGCGCAGCAGTTCATGGCGCACGTCATGCCCGAACATGCCGCGCGCGTGAAGCGCTACCGCGACGACGCGGCCCTCTTCAGCCGCTTTCAGATCGAGCACCAGATCGAGTCGGCCTACGCCCGCACGGTGCAGCTGCCCAGCGGCGGCGCCATCGTGATCGACCATACCGAGGCGCTGGTGTCGATCGACGTCAACTCGGCGCGCGCCATCAAGGGCGGCGACATCGAGGAAACCGCCACGCGCACCAACCTGGAGGCGGCCGACGAGGTGGCGCGCCAGATGCGCTTGCGCGACCTGGGCGGCCTGATCGTCATCGACTTTATCGACATGGACGAGTCGAAGAACCGCCGCGAGGTCGAAAGCCGCCTGCGCGACGCGCTGCGGCAGGACCGCGCCCGCGTGCAGTTCGGATCGATCAGCAAGTTCGGCCTGATGGAGATGAGCCGCCAGCGCCTGAAGCCGGCGCTCAGCGAAGGCTCGTCGATCCCCTGCCCGCGCTGCGGCGGCTCGGGCCACATCCGCGACACCGAGTCGAGCGCTCTGCAGATCCTGCGCATCATCCAGGAGGAATGCCTGAAGGACAACACGGCGGCCGTGCACGTCCAGGTGCCAGTGGACGTCGCCTCCTTCCTGCTCAACGAAAAGCGCCCCGAGATCGCCAAGATCGAGCTCAAGCAGCGTGTGACGGTGCTGATGGTGCCCAACAAGACGCTCGAGACGCCCAACTACAGGCTCGAACGCCTGAAGCACGACGATCCACGCCTGGATCACATCGAAGCCAGCTACAAGATGGCCGAGGAGGTCGAGGACCCGACCTCCGTCACGCGCCGCTCGCAGGAGCCGACCAACAAGCAGACGCCCGTCATCAAGGGCGTGCTGCCGGATGCGCCGGCGCCGGTCGCCGTGCCCAGGACGGAGGCCGCACGCGCAACGCCGGCCCCGACCCCGGCACCCGCTCCCGTGGCTCCTGTCGCCGCCGCTGCCGCGCCGGCAGCGGCGCCCCAGGTGCCGGAAACCGGCTTCCTGCCCTGGCTCAAGAGGCTGTTCGGCGTGACGCCGGCGGCAGTGCCGACGGCAGCGCAAGCACCCGCACGTGCCACCGCCCCGGCGGACAACGTGTCATCGGCACGCGCTGACGGTCGGCCAGCCCGCGAAGGCGAAGCGCGTTCGGGCCGGGGCGACGGCGACCAGCGTCGCGGTGGCCGTGGCGAAGGACGTGGCGGCCGCGATGGCGAGCGGCGCAACGGCCGCGAGGGGGGCCGTCCAGGCGAGCGACGCGAACCGCGCGAAGCCCGGAGCGAGCAGCGCGCCGAAGGCGGAGTGCGTGAAGCGCGCGAGGTCCGGGAACCACGTGAGATTCGGGAGCCCCGGGAGCCACGCGAGTCCCGGGAAATGCGCGAGCCGCGCGAACCCAGGCCTGCGCGCGAAGGCGAACGCCGGGGCCGCGGCGAGCGCCGCGACGGCGAAGCACGGCCGATTGCCGCGGCGCAGTCCAGCGGGCTGGCGGTCGAGCAGACTGCAAACCAACTCCCGCCTGCGACGGAAGCGTTGAACGGAGAGCGCCCGCCCCGCGCACGTGGTGAACGGGGCGGACGCACGCGACGCCCCAGCGACGCGGCACCGGATGCCGACGGCAACGCGCTGTCCGGCACCGACGTTGCGAGCGAGAGCGAAGAACGCGTCCGCCGCGACGAGCCGGCGCCCCGCGCCGAGCGCACCGAGCCCCGGCGCGAGCGCCGCGACGAGTCGGCGCAAGAGCCGGCCGCATCTGCGCTGCGGATCGAGGCCGAACCTGCTGCGCCGCTGGAGCAAGAAGCACAGGCCGCCTTCCCGGGAGGCGAGCCGCCGCGCCGCGAAGGCGACGAGCGTCGTCCCCGCTCACGCGACCGCTATGGTCGCGACCGTCGCGAGCGTGCCCCCCGCGACACGGGCGAAGCCGTCTCCATGGCATCGTCCGCCGGGGAGCCAGACGCGCCGAAGCCGGCGATCGTCGCCAGCCAGGAGGCCTTCGTGCTCCCGGAGGCACGGACGGTGGTTCCGTCTCCCGCAGTCGCGCCGGCGCCGGTCGCCCTGCCCGAGAGCACGTCCGACAGCGCCGGCGTGCAGCGCGGTGAGCTGCCCAAGGTCGAGACGTTCGAACTGCCCCTGGCTGACCTGACGCGAATCGCCGAAGGTTCGGGTTTGCAGTGGGTGAACTCCAATGCCGAACGCATCGCCAGCGTTCAGGCGACCATCGCAGCCGAGCCCCCGGCCGTGCGTGTGCCCCGCATGCGGCCGCCCGTGGTCATCGCGGAAGAAGCGCCATTGATGCTTGTCGAAACCAAGCGCGACTTGAGCGGTGTCGTGCTTCCATTCGAAAAAACGGTCGACAAGACCGCCAGCGCGCCCTGAGCGCAAAGTGACTTCAGGACGGACCAGAACGGCTCCGCTCCTGAAGCACTTGATGAAAGCCTCGTTCAGCGTCGACAGACGCCTACCGCGCTGAACTGAAGCTGTGTGATCGGTCCATCGTCGCGACCGTCAGGCCTCTCGTCTCGTTTTATCGTTGTCAACGCAGGGTTGACCCAGCGCGTCACTTTACTTTTCCAGCGCTAGTGCGCGGGGAGATTTGGGCGCATCCTTAAGGGCCCCTTAGGGTTGTTACCAAGCCCAAAAAAAATTTTGTTGCGCGTCTCATCGTTTTGACACCAAGTCAATCTAAAGTATTACACTTGATTCGACTGGTGGCGCAGAGTGTTCGAGCCGAGATGCGAATGAAAGTTGTTTAGTCCCAAGGGGGGTTCAACAACTTGTTTAGTGCACATGGTGGATATGCTGCGACCTCTGACCTAAAAGCAATACTTAAGTTCTACTTCTGTGGGTTGTCGTGACACCCGGAAAGGATGTGCATGTTCCGTTCAGACTCTGTGGCCGATGTCCGCAGCACCCCAAGACGCTCCTCGGGCGATGGCCGGCCGGCACCACTGCGCCCGCAGGAGCCACCGCACAGGTTGAGCCGGCGACAACTCGCGGCCAAGCGGGGACTCGACATTTTGGGCGCTTCATTGTTTTTCCTGGTATGCGGGCCCCTATACCTCTTCATCGCGGTCTGGGTGGGCCTCAGCATGGGCAGGCCCATCCATTTCTGGCAAAACCGTCTTGGCCAGGGAGGCCAGCGTTTCCGGTTCTACAAGTTCAGGTCGATGGTGCACAACCCGGACAAGGTACTCGAAGAGTTCCTGAGCCGCAACGACGCGGCGCGCGCCGAATGGGAAGTGTTTCAAAAACTCAAGTCCGATCCGCGCATCACGCCCGTGGGCAAACTGATCCGGAGGTTCAGCCTCGATGAGCTGCCCCAGTTCTGGAATGTGCTGAAGGGCGACATGAGCCTGGTGGGACCACGCCCCTGCATGGAACGCCAGCGCAGCCTGTACGGGCCGCACTGGGATCACTATTGCTCCATGCGCCCCGGCCTGACGGGCCTGTGGCAAGTCAGTGGCCGCAACGGCCTGCCCTACTCGGCACGCGTGGAGCTGGATGCGTACTATGTTGACCACTGGTCGCTGGCTCTCGACCTGAAGATTTTGCTGATGACGGTGGGCGTCGTCCTGAGCGCGGAGGGTGCACGATGATTTCCATTTCTCCCGTGGTGCTGTGCGGCGGCAATGGCACGCGTCTGTGGCCCCTGTCGCGCAAAGCCCTGCCAAAGCAATTTGCACCGCTGATGGGGCAAAAGACCCTGTTGCAGCTGACGCTGGAGCGTCTGAAGACGCTGAATTCCGAGATCACCTGCGTGGCTTCCGAGGAGCATCGCTTCCTGGTGCGCGAGAACCTGGAGGCCGCCGGTGTCAGGGGGCGACAGTTGCTGGAGCCGGTGGCACGCAACACGGCGGCGGCGATGGCGCTGGCCGCGCTGTCGAGGAAGCCCGACGAGCTGCTGCTCTACGCACCGGCGGACCACCATATCCCGGACGCGCAACAGTTTGCCGCGACGGTAATGGCGGGCGTGCCCGCGGCGCAGGCCGGCCATATCGTCACGTTCGGCGTGGTACCGACCTTTCCCAGCACCGCCTATGGCTACATACAGCAAGGCGATGCGTTCGAGAAATGGCCGGAGGACACGACACGCCGCGTCGCGGCTTTCATCGAAAAACCCGTCGCCGCCAAGGCACAGGAATTCCTGCTCACGGGACGCCATCTCTGGAATGCAGGCATCTTCCTGGTGCGTGCCAGCGTGCTGCTCCAGGCGCTGGCGCAGCATGCGCCCGACATTCTGGAGGCGTGCCGGCTTGCCAGCGCGTCCCCGGAGATCGATGGGGACTTCGTGCGCATCGACCGTGCCGCCTTCGAACGCTGCCGCAGCCAGAGCATCGACTACGCCGTGCTCGAAGCCCATGCGGACGTGGCCGTGGTGCCATTCCGAGGGGTGTGGAGCGACGTGGGCAGCTGGAATTCGGTGGCGGAGCTGCATTCCGCCGACACCGATGGCAACCGGATCAACGGACAGGGTTTCCCGATCGGTGCGCTCAACACCTTCGTTCACGCCCCGAGCCGGCCGGTGGTGGCGCTTGGAACGCGGGACCTGCTGATCATCGACACGGCAGACGCGCTGCTGGTGGCTCACCGCGACTGCGCCGAGCAAGTCAAGGACGTGGTCAGTCTGCTCACGGCCCGCAGCCAGCGCCAGGCGACGCTGCACCGCCGTGTCCCGCGTCCCTGGGGTGCCTACGACAGCATCGACCAGGGAGAGCGGTTCGCCGTCAAGCGCCTGACCGTCAAACCCGGGGCCAGGCTGACCTTGCGCATGCACCATCACCGCTCGGAGCATTGGGTGGTGGTCCAGGGGACAGCCAAGGTCACGCGCGGCGACCAGGCTGTGCTGGTAAAGGAAAACGAATCGATCTACATCCCGCTGGGCGTCGTGTACCGTCTCGAGAACCCTGGCAAGACCGCCCTTGAAGTGGTCGAGGTGCGCACCGGCGGCTATCTCGGCGAGGACGACATCGTTCGCTTCGCCGAGATCACCCATCGCCAGGGTGACGATGGGTCACAAAAAAAACTCGCCTGAACCGCCTACGTCCATGTCAAGTCAACAAGTTCCTCCCTTTCATCACGGTGCCATGTCAAGACATTCAACCTCGAGGCTGAACAGGCGCGTCTATGTCGCCGGGCACCGTGGCATGGTCGGCAGCGCCATCGTGCGGCAACTGGCCAGCCAAGGCTTCACGAACATCATCACGCGCACGCACGACCAGCTCGATTTGACCGACCAGGGCCAGGTACGCGCTTTTTTTGCGCAGGAGCGGCCCGAGGAGGTCTACGTCGCAGCGGCCAAGGTGGGCGGCATCCACGCCAACAACACCTACCCGGCCGATTTCATCTACATGAACCTGATGATCGAGGCCAACCTGATCCATGAGGCATGGCGGGCGGGTGTCGACAAGCTGCTGTTCCTGGGCTCGAGCTGCATTTATCCGCGCCTGGCGCCCCAGCCGATCCCGGAGTCGGCGCTGCTTGACGGGAAGCTGGAGCCGACCAACGAACCGTATGCCATCGCCAAGATCGCCGGCATCAAGCTGTGCGAGAGCTACAACCGCCAGTACGGCACGGACTACCGCAGCGTGATGCCCACCAATCTCTATGGTCCGGGCGACAACTACCACCCGCAGAACAGCCACGTCGTGCCGGCGCTGATCCGTCGCTTTCATGAGGCGCTCCATGC
>JAQGLP010000031.1 GCA_028292835.1 Variovorax sp. | reverse complement strand
CGCATCTGTTCCAGCCCGGCAACCACGGCACGACCTTCGGGGGCAACCCGCTGGCCATGCGCGCCGGCATCGAGACCATCCGCATCATGGAAGAGCACAGGCTGCTCGACAATGCCGCGACGGTCGGCGCCCACCTGAAGGCGGCGCTGCAGCGCGAACTCGGCGAGCTGCCCGGCGTGAAGGACATTCGCGGCCAGGGCCTGATGCTGGGCATCGAGCTCGACCGCCCCTGCGGCGTGATCCTCAACCGCGCCTGCGATGCCGGCCTGCTGCTGTCAGTGACGGCGGACACCGTGATCCGTCTGGTGCCGCCGCTGATCCTGAGCCTCGCCGAGGCCGACGAGCTGGTGGCGATCCTGGCACCGCTCGTCAAGGCGTTCCTGGCGGAGCCGCGGCCATGAACGCCGGGCCGCTCCCTTGCGGATGCGTGGCGGCGCCCTGCGGCACGGAGGCCCTATGAACGCGCCGTCCGCCATCAGGCACTACCTGCAGTTCTCCGATTTCTCGGCCGACGAGTACGCCTACCTGTTCCAGCGGGCGGCGCTTCTCAAGAAGAAGTTCAAGGGCTACCAGAAGCACCACCCGCTGGCCGACCGCACGCTGGCGATGATCTTCGAGAAGGCCTCGACCCGCACCCGCGTGAGCTTCGAGGCCGGGATGTACCAGCTGGGCGGCAGCGTGGTGCACCTGACCACGAACGACAGCCAGCTCGGGCGCGCCGAGCCGATCGAGGACAGCGCCAGGGTCATCAGCCGCATGGTCGACCTGGTGATGATCCGCACCTTCGAGCACACCAAGATCGAGGCGTTCGCCGCGCACTCGCGCGTGCCGGTCATCAACGGCCTGACCAACGAATTTCACCCCTGCCAGATCCTGGCCGACCTGTTCACCTTCCTGGAGCACCGCGGCACGCGCGCCGACGGCACGCCCGACCCGGCCTTCCTCAAGGGCAGGACGGTGGCCTGGGTGGGCGACGGCAACAACATGGCCAACACCTGGCTGCAGGCCGCCGAGATCCTCGGCTTCACGGTGCACCTGAGCACGCCGAGCGGCTACGAGGTGGACCAGTCGGTGGCCGGCGTGCGCTCGGGCGAGAGCTACAAGGTGTTCCAGGACCCGATGGCGGCCTGCCGCGGCGCCGACCTGGTGACCACCGACGTCTGGACCAGCATGGGCTACGAGGCCGAGAACGAGACGCGGCGCGCGGCCTTCGCCGACTGGTGCGTGGACGCCGAGATGATGCGCGCGGCCCAGCCCGACGCGCTCTTCATGCACTGCCTGCCGGCGCACCGCGGCGAGGAGGTCGAGGCCGAGGTGATCGACGGCCCGCAGTCGGTGGTCTGGGACGAGGCCGAGAACCGCATGCACGTGCAGAAGGCGCTGATGGAGTATCTGCTGCTGGGACGCCTGTAGGAAAGGAGCAAGGAGCGCGCGGCCACGCGTGCCAGCGCCTTGTCGGTGCGGGGCCGCCGCCAGGGTTGCGGCCAAACGTTGTCAGTGTTGGAATCAAGCGACACCACGACCCCGCGCGCGGCGCTACCTTCGGGTCATGACCGCATCACGACGCCTCTGGGATATTTCCCCGCCGGTGCATGCCGGCGCACCGGTGTTTCCCGGCGACACGCCCTACCGGCAGCGCTGGGTGGCGACGCTGGCGCCGGGCTGCCCGGTCAATGTCAGCGAGATCACGCTGTCGCCGCACGTCGGCGCGCACGCCGACGCGCCCCTGCACTACGACTCGGCCGGCGCGGCCGTCGGCGCGCTCGACCTCGCGCCCTACCTGGGCGACTGCCGCGTGATCCATGCGATCGGCTGCGGGCCGCTGGTCGAGTGGGCGCACCTTGAACACGCCGCACGCCGCCTTCCGCCGCGCGTGCTGGTGCGCACCTACCGGCAGGCGCCCGTCGACCGCTGGGACGCCGGCCTCGCCGCCTTCGCGCCCGCCACCATCGAGCGACTGGCCGCGCTCGGCGTGACGCTGGTCGGCATCGACACCGCCAGCATCGACCCGGCCACCAGCAAGACGCTCGACAGCCACCAGGCGATTCGCCGGCTCGGCCTGCGCGTGCTGGAAAACCTGGTGCTCGACGCCGTGCCCGAGGGCGACTACGAACTGATCGCGCTGCCGCTCAAGCTCATGAGCGCCGACGCGTCCCCGGTGCGCGCGGTGCTGCGCGAGCGCGCCGACGCGGACGCGGCAGTGGCGCCAGCGCCTCTCCCCGACCTGTCCACCCCATCCGGAGCGCCCCCATGCTGAGCCTCGACGACTGCCGCGCCCTCGACCGCCAAGACCCGCTGGCCGTCCTGCGCGGGCAATTCACCCTGCCCGAGGGCGTGATCTACCTCGACGGCAATTCGCTCGGCGCGCTGCCCGCAGCCGCCCCGGCCCGCATCGCTCAGGTGGTGAGCGAGGAATGGGGCCGCGGCCTGATCCGCTCCTGGAACGAAGCCGGCTGGTTCGATCTGTCGCGGCGCCTGGGCGACAAGGTGGCGCGCCTGGTCGGCGCCGCACCGGGCGAGGTGGTGTGCACCGACAGCACCTCGGTCAACCTCTACAAGGTGCTGTTCGCGGCCACGGGCCAGGTGCTCGGGGAAAACCAGGACGGATCGCACGCCGGCTCTGCCGGCCCGGCGGGCGGCGCCAAGCCGCGCCGCGTCGTGCTGAGCGAGCGCAGCAACTTCCCGACCGACCTCTACATCGCCGGGTCGCTGTGCCGCGAACGCGGCTTCACGCTGAAGCTGATCGACGCGCAGGAACTCCCCGCCGCGCTGACCGACGAGGTGGCGGTGCTGCTGCTCACGCACGTCAATTACCGCACCGGCGCCATGCACGACATGAAAACCGTCACCGCGGCCGCGCATGCCGTGGGCGCGCTCGCGGTCTGGGACCTGGCGCACAGCGCCGGCGCGGTGCCGGTCGCGCTCAACGACTGCGATGCCGACTACGCCATCGGCTGCGGCTACAAGTACCTGAACGGCGGGCCCGGCGCGCCGGCCTTCGTCTGGGTGCACAGCCGCCACGCTGTCCGGTTCGAGCAGCCGCTGTCGGGCTGGTGGGGCCACGCGGCGCCGTTCGA
>JAQGLP010000025.1 GCA_028292835.1 Variovorax sp. | reverse complement strand
GGCGGATCTCCTCGATCAGCTCGGGCTCGAAGCGCGCGAGCGGAAACCCCACCATGCTGTACTCCAGCGTGTCGGCCATCCGGCCCACGCGGTCGTGGTGTTTCACCAGCATGTACTTGCCCTTGATCTGTTCGCGCGTGGTGTCCTTTTGCGGCGGGTAGAAATCCTTGATGACCTTGAAGACGAAGGGGAACGACGGCAGGTCGAACACTAGCATCACCATGCCCTTGATGCCCGGGGCGATGCGGAAGCGGTCGCTGCTGTAGTTCAGGTGCGAGAGGAAGTCCCGGTAGAACAGCGTCTTGCCCTGCTTGGCCAGCCCCAGCGCGTTGTAGATCTCGGTGCGCGGCTTGCGCGGCATCAGCGAGCGCAGGAACTGCACATAGGCCGAGGGCACCTCCATGTCGACCATGAAGTAGGCCCGCGCGAAGCTGAACAGCAGCTGCAGGTCGTCCTCGCCGAACAGCACGGCATCGACGTACAAGCGGCCCGCGCCGTCGTGCAGGATCGGCAGCGCGAAAGGCAGCTCGACGAAGCCGTTGATGATCTTGCCGACCAGGTAGGCGCCCTTGTTGCGGTAGAACAGCCCCGAGAGCACCTGCAGCTGGAAGTTGGCGCGCAGCTGGACGTTCAGGAAGCGCCCGAGGATGGCCTGCGCGACGCGTTCGGCATCGCGCCGCCTGTCGGCGAAGTGCCCCGTCAGCCCATAGTCGCCGATCGCGCGCTCCACCGCCCCGGCCAGCGTGTCCTGCGCCGGGTAGTAGGCGCGAAAGGTCGGCGCGCCGCGAGGCTCGATGTACTCGGTGCTGATGGCCGGGCGCACGAAGATGAAGTCGTTCTGGAAATAGGTGCGGTGCAGGATCTTGGTGGTGACCGAGTTGAAGAAGGTCTCGGCCAGCTCGGGCTGGTGGTGGTCCACCAGGAGGCCGATGAAGTGCAGCTTGATCTGGTGCCACACCGCCATCGGCTGCTCGCCGGCCTTGAATTCCTTTTCCAGCCGCGTCACGGCCTCGTTCACCCGCAGGTCGTAGAACTCGATGCGCTCGCGCTGCGCGCGCTGCTGGCCGTGCCAGTCGGCCGTCTCGAAACGGTGCTTGGCGCGTGCCGACTCGGCGCGAAACAGCCGGTAGTGGCGGTCGAAGCCGTCGCGCATCGCCTTGGCGATGTCGTAGGCGAGCGGGGAATCCAGGCGTTGCGGAAACATGCGGCGGCGAAGCTTGTCGTCGGGCGCTCAGGCGGCCGGCTGGGGCGGGCCCGCACTCCACTTCTCGCGCAGCCGGGCGATGGTCGCGCGGTACAGCTCGTCGAGCGAATCGGTGCCCGACACCGTCATGCACAGGTCGTTGAGCAGGCCGTCGTGCACGCCGAAGGTCCAGCCGTGGATGTGCACGCTCTGCCCGCACGCCCAGGCGTCGAGCATGACGGTGCTGCCGCAGACGTTGACCACCTGCTCGACCACGTTGAGTTCGCACAGCGCATTGGCGCGCGCGTTGTCGGGCAGCGATTCGAGCAGCGCGCGGTGCCGGTCGCGCACGTCCTGGATGTGGCGGATCCAGTTGTCGGCCAGCCCGATGCGCGCGCCTTCGAGCGCCGCCTGCACCCCGCCGCAGCCGTAGTGGCCGACCACCATGATGTGCTCGACCTTCAGGCGCTCGACCGCGAACTGGATGGCCGACAGCGCGTTCAGGTCCGAATGCACCACGATGTTGGCGACGTTGCGGTGCACGAACACCTCGCCCGGCTCCAGTCCGGTGATCTGGTTGGCGGGCACGCGGCTGTCGGAGCAGCCGATCCACATGTATTTGGGCGTCTGCTGTTTGACCAGGCTGGTGAAGAAGCCGGGCCGGTCGCGCTCCATTTGGGCCGACCAGGCGCGGTTGTGGGCGAAAAGTCCTTGAAGAGTGTGTGGCATGGTGTGTGGATTGTCGGGGAGAGAAAGCTTGCGTGGCACGCCCTTCGGCGCGCCTGGGGATCCGCGTCTAATCGCCCTGCCCCAGGGGCTCGGAAGGCGTTGGCGGCAACGGGGGCCGCGACGCCTGGGCGGACCCGGACGGCGCAAGCGGCTTGGCTGGCCTGGGTGGCCTCGATTGACGTGCGCGAAGCAGCGCGCCCCGCGCGTCCTCTTCGTTGGCGCGCACCTCCTCGATGTTGGCCTGCAGCTCGGCCAGCCGCGCCTCGAGCTGGGCTCGGTGGCCGGCCAGCACGCCCAGGAAGCGCTGCAGCTGGGGCGCGGTGTCGCGCGGGCTGTCGTACATGTCGAGGATCTCCTTCGCCTCGGTCAGGCTCAGCCCGAGCCGCTTGGCGCGCAGCGTGAGCTTCAGGCGCGCGCGGTCGCGCGCGCTGTAGACGCGCTGGCGTCCGCCGGGGCCGCGGCGCTCGGGCGCCAGTAGTCCCATGTCCTCGTAGAAACGGATGGAGCGCGTGGTGAGCTCGAACTCCCGCGCCAGGTCGCTGATGGTGAAGGTTTGCGCAGGCATCGAGGGACAGGAAGGGTTGCCAGTGCGACAGCGGCCTTGGCGCGCAATGCCTACAATGGCCTCCCACTCATGACGTTTACGTAAACGTCAATCGTACAACATGAACCTGCTCGAACGCGAACTCCACTATCCCCTCGGCGATGCGATGCCGGCCCCCGGCGAGAGCCTCGAAGTGGCGCCCGGCGTGCGCTGGATCCGCATGACGCTGCCGTTCGCGCTCAACCACATCAACCTGTGGCTGCTGCGCGACCGCATCGACGGCGTGGAGGGCTGGAGCGTGGTCGACTGCTGCATCGCGCGCGACGAGGCCCGCGCGCAGTGGGAGGACATCTTCGCCACCCAGCTGCAGGGCCTGCCGATCCTGCGCGTGATCGTCACGCACA
>JAQGLP010000011.1 GCA_028292835.1 Variovorax sp. | reverse complement strand
CGTGGGACCTGAGCAAGACGCCCGGCGGGTCAAGCGCGGGCGCCGGCGCCGCCGCAGCGGCGGGCTACGGCCCGCTGCACCTGGGCACCGACATAGGCGGCTCCTTGCGCCTGCCGGCCGGCTGGTGCGGCATCTTCACGCTCAAGCCCAGCCTGGGGCGCATCCCGATCGATCCGCCCTACATGGGCCGCGCCGCCGGCCCGATGACGCGCACCGTCGGGGACGCCGCGCTGATGATGCGGGCGCTGGCGCGGCCCGATGCGCGCGACAGCATGAGCCTGCCGGCGCAGGCCATCGACTGGGAGGCGTTCGACGTGCCGGCCGAACACCTGCGCGGCCTGCGCATTGGCCTGCTGCTCGATGCCGGCTGCGGCCTTCCGGTCGAGCCGGAGATCCGCGCGGCGGTCGAGCACGCGGCGCGGTTGTTCGAGCGCGCCGGCGCCGTGGTCGTGCCGATGAAGCCCTTCATGACCCAGGCCATGCTCGACGGCATGGACCACCTGTGGCGCATGCGCTCGCACGTCGACATGAAAGCGCTGCGGCCCGAGCAGCGCGCGCGGGTGCTGCCCTACATCCGCGCCTGGGCCGAGAGCGCCGCCGGCTTCAGCGGCGAGCACGTGTTCCAGGCCTTCAGCCAGTTCCATGCGACGCGTCTGGCAGCCGTGGCCGCCTGCGCGCCGTTCGACTGTGTGCTCTCGCCCACCGCGCCCAATATGCCGGCGGCGGCCGAGGCGCCCTCGCCCACCAACGACCCGCTGCGCCCGCAGGAGCACATCGGCATCACGGTGCCCTTCAACATGTCGGAGCAGCCGGCCGCGTCCATCAACTGCGGCTACTCGGGCGACGGCCTGCCGATCGGGCTGCAGATCGCCGGCAAACGCTTCGACGACCTGGGCGTGCTGCGGGTGGCGCGCGCCTTCGAGCAGATCCGCGAGCCGCAGCGGCCGTGGCCACAGCCGCCCGCGGCTTGAATGCTCTCGAAACGATAGCTGAAAGCGCCCCCGCCACAGGGGCGGGCATCCGGTTTGGCTCAAGAATGGCGGAATGCTGAAAGACTGCCTGGGCAACCCCGTGACGCTGGCCGATGCCGCCAGCCTGGCGGCGGTCGACGACTTCGTGCTGGGCTTCATTGCGTGCGAGGCGCGCGCCATCAACCTGCTGCCGGCGGCGGTCCACGACGACAGCGCGCTGGTGCAGGCCTACGCCGCGGCGCTGCACCTGTTTGCCGAGTCACGCGATGCGCGGGCCAACGCGCAGCCGTTTTTGGCGCGCGCGCAAACGGCGGCGGGGCGCGCCACGCCGCGCGAGCAGCGCTTCTTGGCCGCCGTCGCCGCCTGGGCCGAGGGCGACATCGCGCGCGCCATCGCCCTGCACCACGAGCAGGCGCGCGAGCACCCGCGCGACCTGGCGTCGGTCAAGCTCGGCCAGTACCACTGCTTCAACATCGGCGACGGACCCGGCCTGCTGCGCCTGGCGCTCGCCGCGCTGCCGGCCGCCGCCGACGTGCCATACCTGCACGGGATGGCGGCCTTCGGCTACGAACAGTGCCATCTGATGCGTGAGGCCGAGGCCAGCGCGCGCCGCGCCATCGCCATGGAGCGCAAGGAGCCCTGGGCGCACCACGCGCTCGGCCACGTCATGCTGACCGAGGGCCGGCTGGCGGAGGGCCTGGACTTCATGCTCGGCGTGAGCGACAGCTGGACCGGGCTCAACTCGTTCATGCTCACGCACAACTGGTGGCACGTCGCGCTGTTCCTGATCGACCTGGGCCGCGACGACGAGGCCCTGGCGGTCTACGACACGCACGTGTGGGGCGTGGTCAAGGACTACTCGCAGGACCAGATCGGCGCCGTCTCGCTGCTGGCGCGGCTGGAGCTGGCGGGCATCGACGTCGGCGAGCGCTGGCAGGACGTGGCGGACCATCTGGCGCGGCGCACAGGCGACCAGGTGCTGCCCTTCCTTGATCTTCAGTACCTCTACGGCCTGGCGCGCGCCGGCCGGCCCGAGGCCGACATGCTGCTGCACAACATCGAGGCTTTCGCGCTGCGGGCGCCCGCCTCGACACGTGCGGCCTGGCAGCGCGTCTGCCTGCCCGCGGCGCGCGGCCTGCGCGCCCACGCGCAGGGCGAGTGGCTCGCCGCCGTCGAACAGTTGGGGATTGCGCTGCCGCGCCTGGTCGAGATCGGCGGCAGCCATGCGCAGCGCGACCTGTTCGAGCAGTTCCATCTCGACGCACTGGTGCGCTGCGGCACCGCAACGGCGCTGGCCAGCGCACAGGGCGTGATGCAACGGCAACTCAACGGGCAGCCGGAGTCCTTGCGGCTGCGCCGCCAGTGCGGCGCGGTTTATGTGGCGCTGGGGTTGCCGGACCTGAGCTTTTGATCATCCCCGGCGCCGGGTTCGCACTTGGGCGTGATGACCTTGCTCACCGTGACCGAGACCGGATCGCTGGCCGGGAACGACTCCTCGACGCCGCTGTCGATCGCCGTGTCGGTAGGCTCCTGGGCCACCGGTTTTTCCGAATGGGGCGGCGCCTCGTGGTGGTCGGCGGTCGGGAAGGGGAAAGGTTGGGTAGGTGGAGCGGAAGAATTCTGGGCCATGGTCAATCTCCTTTTGGATTGCGAAGCAGGATGTCCTTCGTCACCGATTCTGTGTGGGGCAGGATGGAACCGGCTGTAAGGTTTTGCCGATCTTTCCCCGAACGCCGGCCCGTTGGCGCCGGCTTGCAGCAAGTATTGCCAGCCCGGCCCCGGCGCGCTCGGGCACACCATGTGCCCCTTGTCGCGGGTCACCGCTTCCAACCCAAGGAGATACCATGCATCATCGCCACCTCGCCGCCCCGGCCTTGACCGCCGTCGTGCTCGCCCTGTCGTCCGCCCAGATGCCCCTGCATGCCCAGCCCGCGGCGACCGACAGCGGCACGACCACGACCACGACCCCGCGCGCCGCTGCCGCGCAGGGCTCGAAAGTCAACCGGGCCGACCAGCGGCTGATACGCGACATCGCGCAGGCCAACATGGCCGAGGTCGAGACCGGCAAGCTGGCCCTGGAAAAATCGCAGAACGAGCAGGTCAAGACCTTCGCCCAGAAGATGATCGATGACCACACCTCGGCCCTCAACGACGTGCAGCAGCTTGCGCAGGCCAAGAATGTCGATCTGCCGGACGGCGTCGACTTGAAGCACAAGGCCCTGGCGACCAGCATGCGGGCGATGAGCGGCGCCAACTTCGACCGCGACTACAAGAAGCACGCCGGGCTTGCCGATCACCGCCAGACCCACGACCTGTTGCAAAAAACGCAACGCAACGCCAAGGACCCCGACCTGAAGGCGCTGGCGGCCAAGATGCTGCCGGTGGTCGATGGGCACCTGAAAATGGCCGAGCAGATGGGAAGCAGGTAGCGGCCAGGCCGGGGCGCACGCCAGGCGCTGGAGGGATGCGTCGCCGGCTCGGTCAACCCCCCGCAAGCGCCCCTCCCATAAGCCCGGGCAGGCGCAACGTCAAAAGCTTCGGAGAGCCACTCCAGGATCGCGCCAGCGCTTGAAGTCCCTGCCGACTGCCAAGCATCCGCACGACAGTATCCGGAATAACCCAAAGGGCTTCATTAGGCGCATCATCACGTGTCAACGCACCACCAGGGTGCGGGCTGTGTGCGAGGCAGAGCATGGCGGGCTACCAACGGGCTTTCTGGATCGGCGCGGGGCTCGCCATCGGGGTGGTGTGCGTCGTGTTGACGGCGGATGAGTTGGAGACATCCAGGTTGCAATCCGCGCTCGCGCGCAAATTCACGCGCAATGCACGTTTTGCCGTCGAGGCCGGCCCGAGCGACGCGATCCGCTTCCCCCACAGCGGCCCCTACGACTGGCGGCTGGGCTATGCCCAGTTGCCCGACACCCTCGAGCGGCTGCGGGAGCACGGCTGGGACATCACCCGCCAGGCGCGCATGTCGCAACAGCTCATCGAGCTGCACGGGCACGGGCTGGATGTGCCCTACCGCGAGAAGAACCAGGCCGGCCTGGTGGTGCGCGGCTGCCGCGCCGAAGCGCTCCTGAACTCGCGCGTGCCACAGCACATGTACGGACGCTTCGAGGAAGTGCCGCCGTTGCTGGTGGATGCCCTGCTGTTCGTCGAGGACCGCCACCTGCTCGACGCAGAGCCGCCGCAGCGCAATCCCGCGATCGACCCGGAGCGCTTTGCCAAGGCTGCGCTCGAGCAGATGCGCCGGGCGGTCCATGCCGGCCAGTCGGCGTCCGGTGGCAGCACGCTGGCCACCCAGATCGAGAAGTACCGCCATTCGCCCCAGGGCCGCACCAGCTCGATCGGCGACAAGCTGCGCCAGATGGCCTCGGCCTCGCTGCGGGCCTACCAGGACGGCGAGGACACGCTGCCGCGGCGCCGCCAGATCGTCGTCGACTACCTCGACACGGTGCCGCTGGCCGCGCGCCCGGGATTCGGCGAGGTGCACGGCCTGGGCGACGGCCTGTGGGTGTGGTACGGGCGGGACTTCGACGAAGTCAACCGGCTGCTCGCCGGCAGCAGCGACGCGGAGGCGCCGCCGCTGTCGGGCGGGGCGCTGGCGCGCCAGGCCGAGGCCTTCAAGCAGGCGCTGTCGCTGATGATCGCGCAGCGCCGCCCGACGTACCACCTGCTGGGCGACGGTGCCAGCCTGGGCCGGCTGACCGACAGCTACCTGCGGCTGATGGCCGATGCGGGCGTCATCGCGCCGTCGCTGCGCGACGCGGCGCTGGCGCAGCCGTTGCGCTTGCAGGCCAGCGTGCCGACGGCGGCCCGGCCGGACTTCGTGCGGCGCAAGGCGGTGAACGCGCTGCGCACCTCCCTGTCCGCCCTGCTCGACGTGCCGCGCGCCTACGACCTCGAACGCCTCGATCTGGAGGCGGATGCCAGCCTGGACAGCGAGGCGCAGGCGCTGGCGACACAGGTGCTGACCGGGCTGCGGACGCCTGCCGCGGCGAAGGCGGCGGGGCTGGTCGGCTTTCACATGCTCGACCCGGGGTCGGACCCGGGCCGGCTGGTCTACAGCTTCACGCTGTTCGAGCGCGTCGCGAACGCGAACCTGCTGCGTGTTCAGGCCGACAACATCGACCAGCCCTTCGACGTGAACCAGGGCGCGCGGCTGGACCTGGGCTCGACGGCCAAGCTGCGCACCCTGGTCAGCTACCTCGAACTGGTCGCCGAACTGCATGCGCGCTGGGGCGCCCTGGACGCGGCACAGCTTTCGGCGCTGCCGCCGGGCGAGCGCGATCCGCTGGGCGCGTGGGCGCGGCAGTACCTCTTGCACACCAAGGACCGGCGCCTGGCGCCGATGCTCGACGCGGCGATGCAGCGCCGCTATTCGGCGAGCCCGGGCGAGGCCTTTTTTACCGGCGGCGGTCTGCACCGGTTCGTGAATTTCGACGGCACCCACAGCGGCGGCATGATGACGGTGCGCGAGGGCTTCAAGCATTCGGTCAACCTGGTGTTCATCCGCCTGATGCGTGACATCGTGCGCCACCGCATGTTCGGCGACGCGACGGACGGCGCGCGCCTGCTGCAGGATCCGACCGACCCGCGCCGCCATGAGATGCTGGCGCATTTCGCCGACCGCGAGGGTTCGGCCTATCTCACGCGCTTCTATCGCAGGTACCAGGGCCGGTCGCCGGCCGAGGCCGAGGCGATGTTGCTGCGCAGCGTGGGGTCGTCGGCGCACCGGCTGGCCAGCGTGCTCTACACCGTCGAGCCCGAGGCCAGCGAGGCGCGGCTCGACGAGGTGCTGGCGCGCCAGCTCGGCCGGGGCACCGGCGCGGCGCGCACTCCGCGCGCGCTGGGAAAGCTGCACGACACCTACTCCGCGCTGTCGCTCGCCGATCGCGGCTACGTGGCGCGCGTGCATCCGCTGGAGCTCTGGCTGGTCGGCCACCTGCAGCGCCACCCCGGCGCGACGCTGTCGCAGGTGCTGGCTGCGAGCCCGGACGAACGCCAGGAGGTCTATGCCTGGCTCTTCAAGACGCGCCACAAGCACGCGCAGGACCGGCGCCTGCGCGAACTGCTTGAAATCGACGCCTTCGCGCGCGTCCATGCCTCATGGCAGCGGCTCGGCTACCCGTTCGCTTCGCTGACGCCGTCGTACGCGAGCGCGATCGGGGCGTCGGGCGACCGTCCGGCGGCGCTGGCCGAGCTGATGGGCATCGTCGCGCGCGACGGCGTGCGCCAGCCGGCGCGGCGCTTCGAGGCCCTGCACTTCGCGCGCGACACCCCCTACGAGACCCGGCTGGAGCCCCGCAGCGGCGGCGGCGATCGGCTGCTGCCCGTCGAGCTGGCCCGCACGGTGCGCCGCGCGCTGCTCGACGTAGTGGAAGACGGCACGGCGCGGCGCCTGAAGGGCGTCTTCGTGGACGTGGACGGTCACCCGATCGAGGTCGGCGGCAAGACCGGCACCGGCGATCACCGCTTCCAGGTCACCGGGCGCGGCGGGCGTGTGATCTCCCAGCGCAAGGTGGACCGCACGGCCACCTTCGTGTTCATGCTCGGCGAGCGCTACTTCGGCACCGTGATGGTCTACGTGCACGAACCCTATGCCGCGCGCTACCGGTTCACCAGCGCGCTGCCGGTCCAGCTGCTGAAGACGCTCGGCCCGCAGCTGCTGCCGGTGCTCCGGGAAAGCGGCTGCGGCGACGACGGACCGCGTTAGCCGGCCCGGCGCCCGCCTCAGGCCTTCAGGTACCGGCGCTGGTCGTACACCGGCTGCGGCGGCAGTTCGTCCAGGTGGCGCACGTCGGCCCAGTCGACGATCTCGATGGCCAGAGGCTCGCTCGCGTTGGCGATGCGCACCCGGTTGATGCCGCCGTTCGGGATGGCGCTCTGGCGCGGGCCGGCCAGGTTCAGGCCGTGGGCGGTGCGCCACGCCATGTCGAGCACGCCGCCGTGCGTGACCACCAGCACGGTCTGGCCCGCGTGCCGGGCGACGATGCCGCGCAGCGACTCGACGATGCGGGCGTGGAACTGCTGCGGCGACTCGCCCCCGGGCATGCCGTAGTCCTCCCGGAATTCGAGCCATTCCTCCCAGGCACGCGGGTGGTCGCGCTGGATGTCGTCGGCCCGCAGGCCCTCCGCGATCCCGAAGTGCTGCTCGCGCAGGCCGAGGGTGGTGGTCACGGCCAGGCCGAGCAGGCGCGCCGCCGGCATGGCCGTCTGCTGGGCGCGCAGCAGGTCGCTGCTCACGATGTGCCGCACCGGCTCGCCGGCCAGCCGCAGGCCGAGGCGCCGCGCCTGCTCGTGACCGGTGTCGTTGAGGGGCACGTCGATGTGGCCCTGGAAGCGCAGCTCGCAGTTCCAGTCGGTTTCGCCGTGGCGGATCAGGATCAGTTCGGTGGAGGGCATGCCAGACAGACGCGGCCGCGCTGCCTTTTGTTCCGGCAGAGCAGGATGGGGGCTTGCGGGCACTGTCAGAATTCCGCCATGCCCCAACTCGTCCTCCTGCCCGGCCTGGCCTGCGACCACCGCATGTGGGAAGCGCAGTGGAGCGCCCTGCCGGCCACGCTGCGGCCGGTCGTGAGCACGGTCCACTGGCGCCACGACAGCATCGAGGCGATGGCCGCGGCGCTGCTGCGCGAGCATGCCGGCGCGCTGGTGCTGTGCGGCGCCTCGATGGGCGGCATGGTCGCCATGGAGGCCGCGCGCCAGGCGCCCGGGCGCATCGCTGGCCTGGCGCTGCTGGGCACCAACGGGCGGCCCGAGACGCCCGAGATGCGCGAGATGCGCGAATCGGCGATCGAGCTGTTCGAGCAAGGCGAGCTGCGCGACGTGATCGAGCCGAACATCGTGTTCGCCTTCCATCCTGCGCAGGCGGGCGATGCCGCCCTGGTCGGGCGCTACCTCGACATGGTGCTCGACGCCGGCGCGGTGCAGCTCGTGCGCCAGAACCGCGCCGTGATGCGGCGCCCCGACGCCCTGGCGCATCTGGCCGCGCTGCGCTGCCCGGTGCTGGTGATGTGCGGTGATGCCGACCGACTGACGCCGCCCGATCGCGCGCGCGAGATCGCCGCGCGCGCACCGCAGGCCGAGCTGGTCTGGGTGCGCGACTGCGGCCACATGCTGACGATGGAAAAACCCGATGCCGTCAACGAGGCACTGGCGCGGTGGCTGCGTTCACTGGCTTCCGATTGCTATCAAAACAATAGCTGAAAACACGCGCAGGGCGGGCGCAGGGGCACTTTTTTCTTGAAACCCGGCCAGGGCCGGCTCGCGGGCATGGGGTACTCCCTGGCGCGGCGTGGGTGGGATATCGTTCAATTCTGTGCCGGACGCGACCAGGCCGCCGCCGCCAGCGCCCGATCGACCCAGGCGAGGTAGCGCTGCTGCGCGGCGCGCGCCGCGCGCGCGCCGGCCGCATCCACCTGGGCGAAGCACAGCGCCCCGCCCAGCGGCGCCTGCGCCAGCTTCCAGAAGTCGGCCTCGATCACGACGCCGATGCGCGGGTAGCCCCCGGTCGTCTGCGCATCGCCCATCAGCACGATCGGCTGGCCGGAGGGCGGCACCTGGATCACGCCCGGCACCACGCCGGCCGACAGCAGGTCGGCAGGGCGGCGGCGCCTGAGTTCGGGACCGGCGAGCCGGCTGCCCATGCGGCTGCTCTGCAACGTGATGCGCCACGGCCCGTCCCAGAACTGCGCCTTCGATGCCACCGTGAACTGCCCGTACTCGGGGCCGGGCAGCACGCGCAGGCGGGTCGACCCGGCCGCGTCCGGCGCGGGAAGGACGGCGCCCTCGTCTCTCCACCAGCGCG
>JAQGLP010000001.1 GCA_028292835.1 Variovorax sp. | reverse complement strand
ATGGCGCTCGCCCTGCCGCACGATGAACCGGCCCGGTCCCGAGAGGGCGGCACGCCGGCCTCCGTGCCCGGCCGCCTTCGCACCACGCTGACGGCGCCCGGGCCGTGGCTGATCGCACTGTGCTTCGGCGTGTATGCCGCGCAGTGGATGGCGGTGATCGGCTTCCTGCCGTCGATCTACGCCACGGCGGGTTTTCCGGCCGGGCTCACCGCCGTGCTCACGGCGCTGGCGGCGGCGGCCAACATCGGCGGCAACGTCGTCGGGGGCAGGCTGCTGCAGCGCGGCATCGCGGCGCCGCGCCTGCTGATGACGGCCTTCGGGCTGATGGGCCTGGGCACGGCGCTGGCGTTTGGCGAATGGCCGGGCGCCACGGGGGCCGTCGCCCTGCCGCCGGCGGCGCGCTACCTGGCGGTGATCGGGTTCTCGCTGGCCGGCGGCATGGCGCCGGCAACGCTTTTTTCATTGGCGATACGCCTGGCGCCGAGCGCGGCGACGGTCTCGACCACGGTCGGCTGGATGCAGCAATGGTCGTCCTTCGGGCAGGTCGTGCTGCCGCCACTGGTGGCGTGGATCACGGCGCGCGCGGGGGGCTGGCAATGGACCTGGCTGGTGACGGGCGCCTGTTCGCTGGCCGGCATGGCCTTGTCCCTGGGCATCGGACGGCTGCAGCGCTGTCGTGCGGGCGAGGTGTCGCCATGACGGCGCCGCAAACCTCCGTCAGTGCCGGACAGGCGGAGCGCGAGACGCGCCGCTGGCTCGAGCGCGCCGTGATCGGACTCAACCTGTGCCCGTTCGCCAAGGCGGTGCATGTGCGCGGGCTGGTCCACTACGCCGTGTGGCCGGAGGCCGACGAGGCGGGATTGGTCGAACGGCTTCTTTCGGAGGCAGAATCGCTGCTGACGCATGCCCCGTCTGCGCGGGACACTACACTTTTGATAGCACCCAACGCGCTGGCCGATTTTCTGGATTTCAACGCTTTCACGGCCCGTGCCGAGCGCCGACTGGCACGCGCGGGCTTCGAGGGCAGCCTGCAGCTGGCGAGCTTTCATCCGCGCTTCCAGTTCGCCGGCTCTGCGGTCGACGACATCGGCAACGCCACCAACCGGGCACCCTATCCCACGCTGCACCTGCTGCGCGAGGCGAGCATCGACCGCGCGGTGGAGGCGTTTCCGGCGGCGGAGGCGATCTACGAGCGCAACATCGAAACGCTGACCGCGCTGGGCGCCGAGGGCTGGGCGGCGCTGAACGTGGGGCCTGGAGCGGATGCTGCCGGCGGCTTGCCGGAAAGCGATCGCGGGCCTGCCGTGCCGGGCGTGGCCGAGCTCCCCGAGGCCGCGGACGAGGACGAGGGCGAGAGCAAGGTCACAGGAAAAGGGCGAACACCATGAAGCAGGCCACCAGAAACACAGGCCCGGCGGAGCAGCCGGTCCGTCCGGACAGGGCGAAGGCCGGTGGCGGTGCGGCCAGGGCGGCTGGCAAGGAGGCGCGGGCCGCCGCCGAGGTGCTGCAGGAGCTGCGTCCCGGCCAATCGGTCGAATTGCTGCAGGAGCTGCACATCCTCACGCGCGACGGCCGGCTCAACCAAGATTCGCGGCGCAAGCTGAAGCAGGTCTATCACCTGTTCCAGTTCATCGAGAAGCTGCTGCTGGAACTGCCGGGCGAGGGGAGCGCCGCCACGCTGGCCGACCACGGCGCGGGCAAGTCTTATCTGGGCTTTATCGTCTACGACCTGTTCTTCAAGGCGCGCGGCGGCGGGCGCGTCTACGGCATCGAGACGCGCGGCGAGCTGATCGACAGGTCGCGCGCGCTGGCCGCCCGGCTGGGCTTCGACCGCATGTCGTTCCTCAACCTCACGGTGGCCGAATCGACGCACGCCAGCGAGTTGCCGGAACGCATCGACCTGGTCACCGCGCTGCACGCCTGCGACACCGCGACCGACGACGCCATCGCCTTCGGCCTGGCCAAGCAGGCACGCTTCATGGTGCTGGTGCCGTGCTGCCAGGCCGAACTGGCGGCTTGCCTGCGCGAGAACAAGGCGCTGTCGCTTGCGCGCACGCCGCTGGCCGAGCTGTGGCGTCATCCGCTGCACACGCGCGAGATCGGCAGCCAGCTGACCAACGTGCTGCGCTGCCTGTACCTGGAGGCGAACGGCTACCAAGTGACGGTGACCGAGCTGGTCGGCTGGGAGCACAGCCTGAAGAACGAGCTGATCATCGCGCGCCATACCGGCCAGCGCAAAGCCAGCGCGGCGGCGCGGCTGGCCGAGCTGCTCGGGCAGTTCGGACTGGAATCGCTGCTGGAGACGCGGTTCCGGCTGGCTTCGCAGAGCGGCTGACGCCCGGGACCCAGCGAGCCTGTCGAGGTCATTCCGGTCCGGGTGGGGAAGAAGACCGCAAGGCCAGAAAGCCGGCCGGAACCGCATTCCGCAAGGCGATCGCTCGTCACGAGCCGCCTTTTTGCCTTCTTGGACGCACAGCCGACCTGACTGAAAGATCCATGGAAAACGTCTTCCTCGTTGTGGCCCTCGGTGCCATCGTCGCTGGCTTTGTACAGGGACTGTCGGGCTTTGCCTTTGGCTTGACGGCCATGTCCTTCTGGGCCTGGACCCTCGACCCGAAACTCGCGGCCGTGCTGGCGGTCTTCGGCGCCCTCACGGGGCAGGTGATCGCGGCAGTCACCGTGCGGCGCGGTTTCAGCCTGGCACGGCTGCTGCCGTTTTTGCTGGGTGGCCTGGCGGGAATCCCGATCGGCGTGACTCTCCTGCCGGCCCTCGACATCCAGCTTTTCAAGGCGCTGCTGGGGGCGTTTCTCGTGCTGTGGTGCCCCGCCATGCTTTTCGCCAGAAGGCTGCCCAGGATCAGGGCGGGCGGCAAGCTGGCCGACGGGGTCGTTGGCAGCGTGGGCGGCATCATGAGCGGGATCGGCGGCTTCACGGGAACGATTCCGACCCTGTGGTGCACGCTGCGCGGCTTTGACAAGGATGAGCAACGCGCGGTCATCCAGAACTTCAACCTGGCGATCCTGCTGGTCACGATGACGGTGTACCTCGCCAGGGGCATGGTCACCCGCGACATGCTGCCGATGTTCGCCATCGTCGCGCCGGCGATGCTCGTGCCGGTGCTGCTGGGCGCGCGCCTCTACGTCGGCATCTCGGAGGCGAGCTTTCGAAAGATCGTGTTGAGCCTGCTCACTGCCTCGGGAATCGCCTTGCTCGCGTCAGCGCTGCCTGCCGTGTTGGGCCGGCCCTGAGCCAGGACGCGCGGAGGTCGGACTGGCGGCTTACGATAGCCACCCGTTTGCCGCGCCGCACGCCATGGCCCGCCTTCCCCGCCTCACCCTCGCCGACCAGCCGCACCACGTCATCCAGCGCGGCAACAACCGCCAGGCCATCTTTGTCGACCGGGCGGATTTCGAAAGGATGCTCGCCTTGCTCGGCGAGAACGCGTTGCGCTTTGGCATCGCGCTGCATGCCTACGTGCTCATGGACAACCATTTCCACCTGCTGGCCACGCCCGCGAGTGACGAGGCTCTGCCGCGGTGGATGCAGGCGGTCGGACGCAGCTACGTGCGCTATTTCAACGACCGGCATGGGCGCAGCGGAACGCTCTGGGAAGGGCGCTACAGGTCGACGTTGATCCAAACCGACCGCTACCTGCTGACCTGCATGGCCTATATCGACCTGAACCCGGTGCGCGCCGGCCAGGTGGCCGAGGCGCGCGACTACCCCTGGTCGAGCCATGCGCACTATGCGGGGCTGCGGGTCGATCGGCTGCTGACTCCGCACCCGCTCTACTGGGGACTGGGCAACACGCCGTTCGCGCGCGAGGCCGCCTACGTCGAGCTGGTGCGCGCCGGGGTGGCGGCCTCGGATCAGGCTTGTCTGACCGACGCCACGCTCCATGGCTGGGCAGCGGGCGATGCCGGTTTTGTGAAATCGCTACAAAAAAAGACAGACCGGCGTGCCAGCAAGGCGGCAGCCGGACGGCGTCCTGCCCCACGACGACCGTTGGTCAAATAAGAACCCATCCTTTATGGATAAAGGATCTATTGCTATAGTTTTTAATGTGTCCCTTATTTTTATAATGCTTTTTTTGCCGATTTTTAATCGGAATCTGACCCCAATTAAAAAGCTTGGCATCGCGGGTGTGAGGTCCTATGCTTCGGCTCCCACGAAAACCTGCGAACGCTGAAGGAGAGCGCCATGACCACGGCTGCCGAAATCGAACATCTGCAACAACACGGCCTGTATTCGCCGGACCACGAGCATGACGCCTGCGGACTGGGCTTCGTGGCCCACATCAAGGGCGAGAAGCGGCATGACATCGTCACGCAGGCGCTCAAGATCCTGGAGAACATCGACCACCGCGGCGCGGTGGGTGCCGACAAGCTGATGGGCGACGGTGCCGGCATCCTGATCCAGATCCCGGACGCGCTGTACCGTGAGGAGATGGGTCGCCAGGGCGTGACGCTGCCTCCCTACGGCGAATACGGCGTCGGCATGATCTTCCTGCCCAAGGAACACGCCTCGCGCATGGCCTGCGAACAGGAGATGGAGCGCGCCATCAAGGCCGAGGGCCAGGTGCTGCTGGGCTGGCGCGACGTGCCGGTCAACCGCGAGATGCCGATGTCGCCGGCCGTCAAGCTGACCGAGCCGATCCTGCGCCAAGTGTTCATCGGCCGCGGCGCCGACGTCATCGTGCAGGACGCGCTGGAGCGCAAGCTCTACGTGATCCGCAAGACCGCCAGCGCCAACATCCAGAACCTGGCCTTGAAGCACAGCAAGGAGTACTACGTCCCGAGCATGTCGAGCCGCACGGTGGTCTACAAGGGGCTGCTGCTGGCCGACCAGGTGGGCGTGTACTACCTCGACCTGGCCGACCCGCGCTGCGTCTCGGCCATCGGCCTGGTGCACCAGCGCTTCTCGACCAACACCTTCCCGAAGTGGCCGCTGGCGCACCCGTACCGCTACGTGGCGCACAACGGCGAGATCAACACGGTGCGCGGCAACTACAACTGGATGCTGGCGCGCGAGGGCGTGATGTCGTCGCCGGTGCTGGGGCCGGACCTGCGGAAGCTCTACCCGATCAGCTTCCCCGGTCAGTCCGACACCGCCACCTTCGACAACTGTCTCGAACTCATGACCATGGCCGGCTACCCGATCAGCCAGGCCGTGATGATGATGATTCCCGAGCCGTGGGAGCAGCACGCCACCATGGACGAGCGGCGCCGCGCCTTCTACGAGTACCACGCCGCCATGATGGAGCCGTGGGACGGGCCCGCGGCCATCGTCTTTACCGACGGGCGCCAGATCGGCGCCACGCTCGACCGCAACGGCCTGCGCCCGTCGCGCTACTGCGTGACGGACGACGACCTGGTCGTCCTCGCGTCGGAGACCGGCGTGCTGCCCATCCCCGAGCACAAGATCGTGCGCAAGTGGCGTCTGCAGCCGGGCAAGATGTTCGTCATCGACCTGGAGCAGGGCCGTCTGATCGAGGACGACGAGCTCAAGGCCAACGTCGTCAACACCAAGCCCTACAAGCAGTGGATCGAGAACCTGCGCATCAAGCTCGACCACGTCAAGGCGCCCTCCGCCCAGGCGCCCGCCAGCGCGGTGGCGCTGCTGGACCGCCAGCAGGCCTTCGGCTACACCCAGGAAGACCTCAAGTTCCTGCTGTCGCCCATGGCCGCGCACGGTGAGGAAGGCATCGGCTCGATGGGCAACGACAGCCCGCTGGCGGTGCTCTCCAGCAAGAACAAGCCGCTCTACAACTACTTCCGCCAGATGTTCGCGCAGGTCACGAACCCGCCGATCGACCCGATCCGCGAGGCGATCGTGATGTCGCTGGTGTCCTTCATCGGGCCCAAGCCCAACCTGCTGGACATCAACCAGGTCAACCCGCCGATGCGGCTCGAAGTGAGCCAGCCGATCCTGGACTTCGCCGACATGGCCAAGCTGCGCGACATCGAGCGCCACACCCAGGGCAAGTTCCGCAGCTCGACGCTCGACATCACCTACCCGGCCGACTGGGGCCGCGAGGGCGTCCAGGCCAAGCTGGCGTCGCTGTGCGCGGAAGCCGTGGACGCTATCAAGAGCGGCAGCAACATCCTGATCGTGAGCGACCGCGGCGTGAGTCCGACGCAGATCGCGATTCCGGCCCTGCTGGCCTCCAGCGCCATCCACCAGCACCTGGTGCGGGAAGGCCTGCGCACCACCGCCGGCCTGGTGGTGGAGACCGGCAGCGCGCGCGAGGTGCACCACTTCGCCGTGCTGGCGGGCTACGGTGCCGAGGCCGTGCACCCGTACCTGGCGCTCGAAACCCTGGTCGGGATGCACCGGGGTCTGCCCGGCGAGCTGTCGGCCGACAAGGCCATCTACAACTACATCAAGGCGATCGGCAAGGGCCTGTCCAAGATCATGTCGAAGATGGGCGTCAGCACCTACATGAGCTACTGCGGCGCGCAGCTGTTCGAGGCCATCGGCCTCAACAGTGACACCGTCGAGAAGTACTTCACCGGCACCGCCAGCCGGGTCGAGGGCATCGGCGTGTTCGAGATCGCCGAGGAGGCGCTGCGCATGCACGCGGCTGCCTTCGGCGACGACCCGGTGCTCGCCGGCATGCTCGACGCCGGCGGCGAGTACGCCTGGCGCACCCGGGGCGAGGACCACATGTGGACGCCCGACGCCATCGCCAAGCTGCAGCACAGCACGCGCGCCAACAACTGGAGCACGTACAAGGAGTACGCCCAGCTCATCAACGACCAGAGCCGGCGCCACATGACGCTGCGCGGGCTGTTCGAGTTCAGGATCGACCCCAGCAAGGCGATTCCGGTGGACGAGGTCGAGCCCGCCAAGGAGATCGTCAAGCGCTTCGCCACCGGCGCCATGTCGCTCGGCTCGATCAGCACCGAGGCGCACGCCACGCTGGCCGTCGCCATGAACCG
>JAQGLP010000428.1 GCA_028292835.1 Variovorax sp. | reverse complement strand
GGCGTCGGCGGGACGCACGCTGAAGTCGGCCAGCGGCGCGAACCGGACATCGTAGCGCCGGCCACCGGCATAAAGCCCGGTCATGAGGAACACCGGACGGCGCAGCAGGGCCGCAAGGCGGAACGGGCCGTCGCTGAACCGCGCCATGTGCCCCAGAAAAGGCAACTCGACCGTGCCGCCGCGCTCCGACTCGCCTGGCAGCGTGCGGTCCGCCAGCGTACCGGCGACGCCACCACCATCGAGCCAGTCGCGCAGCGTCAGCATCGAGCCAGGTCGGCCCAGCGCGATGATGCACGGCTTGGTGCCGGGGGTTCCGATGGCGTCGAGCACGCCGTTGATGCGCTGCGCGTTGTCGGGATACATCAGCATCGCCACCCGCCAGGCCGGCCCACCCGGCATGCGTCCCGAGGCGCCGATCGCCTCGAAGCTGCCCACGTGGGCGCCGATCAGGAAGGCGCCCTGGCCCTGGGCCAGCGCCGTATCCACCGGCTCGACGCCGCTCGAGCGCAGATCGAACGCATGGGTGTGCCCGCGCAGGAAATACACGCGGTCGAGCACGGTCGAGGCAAAGGCGTGGATCAGGCGGTAGCCGTCGCGCCAGCGGGCCGGCCGACCCAGGGCGCGCGCCAGGTAGCGCTTGGCGTTGCGGCGCTGCGTCGGCGCGAACAGCAGGAAATAGACCGTGATCGGATGCAATATCCAGCGTGCCACGCGCCGACCGCAGACAACGGCGACCCAGGCCATGGCGCGCAACGCCAGCAGGTTGCTGCGCTCGGGCGTGCTGGACCAGTCGCGCGCCGGCTGCTTTGCCGGGCGCCGCGGCGCGTCGCCTGGCGCACCGGTCTCGAACGATGGCCGGCTCAAGAAAGCGCCCTGGAGGGAGGTCCCGTCGCCAGCCAGCGACCCGTGGCGACGAGCACGCCGTCGCAGTGCACCTCGAATTTCACGCCCTGGTCGCCGGCGTCGGGCTGCAAGCCGATGCTCAGCGTGCCCCCGGGGCGCACCGGCGAGAGGAACTTGGCCGCAGCCAGCATCGGTTGCGCGCCCAGCCGCGCGGACATCGCCGGCCGGCCGTGGATGGCTTCCTGCACCTCGGCCAGCAGCAGTGCGCCCGGCAGCAGCGGCTGCCCGGGAAAGTGGCCTGCGAACGCGGGGTGGTCAGCCGGGACATGACGCGTGACAGGCCGCCGGGCGTCGTCGTCGGCCAGCATGGCAAGGGCGAATTCGCGCAGCGCCCGGGCGCTCAGCTTGCCCGTGGCCTCGCGCGGCAGGCTGGCCACAGGCAGCACGCGGCGCGGCACGAAGACCGGCTCCAGCCGCTCGCGCAGCGCCAGGATGATGTCGGCCACCGGCACGCCGGGCGCGACCACGAAGGCCACCGGCCGCACCACGCCGTCCCTGATCTCGTCGGGCAACCAGAACGCGCCGTCCCGCACGCCCGCGATGCTGTTGAGGTGGTAGTTGAGGTGGGCCAGAGAACTGCGCCGACCGGCGACGTGGATCAGGTCGTTGGCGCGGCCCAGCAAGCGAAAGTGCCGCTCGCCCTGCAGTTCGAGCACGTCGGTCATCGGCGTCGGCTCGGGGATGTAGTCGCCCTCGACGATGAAGCGCTCGTCGCCGTCGATCTGCCCGGCGCGCACGCGCAGCTGGCCGAAGGTTTCCCAGACCTCGCCGCGGGTGGGACAGCGGGACGCGACCTGCCCGGATTCGGTGCTGCCGTAGATCTCGACCAGCACGCCGCCGAGGCGCGCCTCGGCCTGCGCCGCGAGCTGCGGCGACAGCGGCGCGGTGGCCGACAGCACCAGCTCGACCGGCGGCAATTCGATGCCGGCCAGCAGCAGGGTCTTCAGGTGAAATGGCGTGGTCACCAGCGCGCGCGGCCGTGGCACCGAGGCCAGCGCGCGGGCGACATCCGCCGGAAAGAACGCCCGGCCGCTGTCGAAGGCAGCGCCGCCCAGCATCGCCAGCAGCACGGTCGATTCCAGCCCGTAGCTGTGCTGCACCGGGACCGTCGAGACCAGCGTCAGGCCGGCCAGCGAAGGACGCCCGAGCAGGGCCGACAGGCGCTCGGCGGCGGCGGCCACATCCCCGACGAGCGTGCGCCAGCGCTTGGCATGCGGCTGCGGCGCTCCGGTGGAGCCGGAGGTGAGCAGGCTGACGGCATGCAACCCGGGGTCGATCAGGGGCGGCTCGCCGGGTACGGTGCCGGCGGGCAGCGGGCGGGAGGCAGGACTAGGAGTGTCGTCCTGCGCCAGCGTCGGAGACACGAGCACGCGTGCCAGGCCCGGCGTCGCAAGCTGCGCGTCGTCGGCCAGCGCATAGGGCATGCCGCCCGCCTCGCCGAGGCGCGCCAGGGTGTCGGGGCGCGCATCGGGCGGCAGCAGGCTGGCCTGGCCGCGCACCAGGGCCGCGGCCAGACCGACGGCAAAGGCGTAGTGGTCGACGCACAGGTTGACGGCCGGGCCGTGCGGCGGCAACCGTTCGGCCAGCCGGGCGACATCGGCCAGGAAGCGGCGCGCGCTCACCGGCTGGCCGGCATGCCAGGCCAGCGGCGCGTCCAGGTCGCGCGCGCCCAGCAGCGCCAGCCCGGCCGTCGGTTTTGCGGCGCCGGTGGCGTTCATCGCCGCGCGGCCGGCGCGTCCCACGCCATGCTGAAGGCTTTTACGGCCTGGATCATCGTGGTGCGCTCGAATTCGGGATGGAGCCGGTAGCGCAGCAGGTATTCGCCGATGAACAGGGCGCCTATCAGGACCGGCGAGACGAGGTTCGACAGCAGCGACCAGGCGCTGAAGGGCAGCAGCGCATACACCCCGAGCGAGGCGGCGGCCATCAGGGCGAAGTAGGCCGTCCACACCCGCGTGACCCGCCAGGTGTAGGCCACATGGTCTGGCGTGAGAGGGTGCACGCGCTGCGCGAAGCTGCCGATCAGCGACAGCCTGCCGGCACGCAGGGTCGAGCCGAACCAGCCGCACAGCAGGAGGTTGATGCCGACGTGCTGCAGCACATAGAGCCGGCTGGCGTCGCCCACTTCCCCGCGCCAGACCAGCGCCAGAAAACCCACGCCCAGCAGCGCGACGACCGTGGCGCCCACGGCGCCGAAACGGCCGGCGCCCAGCCCGGCCGCGGTCAGCCACAGGGGCCCCAGCAGCACCACGACCGCCCACGGCGCGTCGGCGTGAAACAGCATCATCCAGTGCGACAGCGCCGCGTACGCCACCGCTCCCGCGATCCCGAGCGGCACGCGCCAGCGCGACATGGGGGCGGTCGCGTCAGCCGGCGCGGTGCTCGGCAACGTGCGACGCCAGGCTGCGCAGCGACTGGAAGATCTGCTGGTTGCGCTCGTCGTCCGAGCGCAGCTGGAAACCGTAGCGCCGCGACACTTCCAGGGCGACTTCGAGGATGTCGATGGAGTCGAGGCCCAGCCCCTCGCCGTAGAGCGGCTCGTCCGGGAGGATTTTCTCGGGGACGGTTTCGAGATTGAGCGACTCCACCAGGAGCACGGCGATTTCGTGTTCGAGCGGTGTCTGTTGCGCGGCATCGCCAACGGCGGGAATCGGGGGTTGGGCGGTCGATGACACGAAGGCTCCGGGAAACGTGAAACGGAAGGGATTTTGGCGGGTGCAGGATTATAAAAGCGCCAGGTTCGCGCGAAAGGCCCGCGGCACAGGGCGCCAAGCGGCGTGGCGCTATTGTTTTGATAGCTGTTGGTGCACGACCGCCGGGCGCCCCGAGGTCTTTTCCTCCATAAAACGGCACTATCCACCCCGCACCGGCGCACCCACCCGCCCGCCGCGCAGGCGCGGGCCACCCCGCCCTGGCCGTCCAGAAGCCGGGCCGGCTTCGCACGGCCCGGGCAACGCGGCTTTACCCGCCTTGTCAGCTGCGGGAGCGGTCGCTACATTGTGTTTTTTAAGGGCCGTCATGTCCCCAGACACTGCTTCGATCACTGCCACGTCCTTGGAGACGGCACCCCGCCATATCCGGCTGACCTCGCACGCGGGCGGCTTCGGCGCGCTGCCGATCCACTGGGGCGCGGCCACGCCCGCCGAGCGCGGGCCGGTGGTCGGCACCACGACCCGGCGCGCCCACCGCAACGTGATCGGCACGCACAGCGGCTCCTACAGCGTGTACCGGGCGCTGGCCGTGGCGGCCGGCGCGCTCAAGCGCGACCACCGGGCCGACCTCACCAACACCGCGCCGACCGACGCCATCGGCCCCTACCCGCAGTGGAGCGAGCCGGGGCGCATCGTCTCGCTCGACCCGTGGGGCGCGGTGGTGGCCGACGTGTTCGCCGCCGAGCTGGCGGCCGGCTACGACATCCGCCCGACCATCGCCATCACCAAGGCGCACGTGATCCTGCCGGAGGTCATCGAGGCGCTGCAGTCAGGACGCCTGAAGGCCGACGGCAGGTTTTTAACCGCGGGCGGCGCCGCGCTGGTCACCAAGGCAGCCATCGAGCCCGTGTGGTTCCTGCCGGAGGTGGCGCGGCGCTTCGGCTGCTCCGAAACCGACCTGCGCCGCACGCTGTTCGAGGAAACCGGCGGCATGTACCCCGAGCTGGTCACGCGCTCCGACTTGGAGGTGTTCCTGCCGCCGATCGGCGGACTGACGCTCTACATCTTCGGCAACCCGCGCGACCTCGCCAACCCGGCCGTCGAGCTGACGGCGCGCATCCACGACGAGTGCAACGGCTCCGACGTGTTCGGCTCCGACATCTGCACCTGCCGGCCCTACCTCACGCACGCCATCGAGGAATGCATCCGGGGCGCGCAGCGCGGCGGCGTCGGGCTCGTCGCCTACTCGCGCAAGGAAGGGCGCGCGCTCGGCGAAGTGACCAAGTTCCTGGTCTACAACGCGCGCAAGCGCCAGGTCGGCGGCGACACGGCCGACCAGTATTTCGCGCGCACCGAGTGCGTGGCGGGCGTGCAGGACATGCGCTTCCAGGAGCTGATGCCCGACGTCTTCCACTGGCTGGGCATCAGGAAGATCCACCGCCTCGTGTCGATGAGCAACATGAAGTTCGACGCCATTACCGGTGCAGGGATCGAGATCGGCACCCGCGTGAATATTCCTGACGAATTGATTCCGGCCGACGCGCGCGTCGAGATGGACGCGAAGATGGCCGCCGGCTATTTCACCCCCGGCCCGGTGCCGGACGCAGAAGAACTCAAGAAGGCCAAGGGCCGGGAACTGGACGCATGATTTTCGACAAACCTCCCGGACACCCGCCCGCCGACGGCCCCGGCTCGCTGTCGCCCGGCGCCCACAACCAAGTCGACCCCGCCACCGAATTCGTGCCGGACACGGACCACCCGGCGGGCGCCGCCGAGGTTTTGCGCAGCACCCGGGCGGTGCGCGAGCGCGCCCACGCACTGCTGGCGCGGGCGCGTCATGGCGAATCGCAATGGTTCACCATCGGCGGCGACGATGCGCTGGAAGACACCGCCCGCACGGTCGACGAGGTCACGCGCGACCGCTACCCGTGGGGGCCCATTCCGTACCACAGCCGCTGGCGTCATTTCGAGGCGGGCGGCATCGACCGCCTGGCGCAGTTCGACGCGCTGCTGGGTGCCAATGCCACGCCGCGCCAGCGTGCCCGCGCGCAGATCGACCTGGTGCTGGTGAGCGTGCTGCTCGACGCCGGTGCCGGTGCCGACTGGCACTACACCGAATCCGCCAGCGGCCAGCGCTTCACGCGCTCCGAAGGGCTGGGCGTGGCGTGCTTCCATGCCTTTACCAGCGGGCTGTTCTCGTCGGACCCGGACCGTCCGCTGCAGGCCGACGCGGCCGGCCTGCGAGCGCTGGCGACCGACCAGCTGGGCCAGGCGTTCCAGGCGAGCGAGGCCAATCCCCTGGTCGGCCTGCCCGGCCGCGCGACCCTGCTGCGCCGGCTCGGCGAGGCACTGGCAGAGCAGCCCGAGGTGTTCGGCCCGGACGGCCGCCCGGGCGGGCTGATCGACATGCTGGTGAGCCCCGCCGGCCCCGCCGCGCCGATGACGGCGGACATCACGGCCCACGAGATCCTGACGCAGCTTCTGATGTCGCTCTCGCGCATCTGGCCGGCGCAAAACGCCATCGACGGCGTGGCCTCGGATGGCAGCCTGAAGCTCGGCTCCGGCAACCCCGACTTCGCGCTGGGCGACTGCTGGCGCCACAGCGCGGTGCGCGGGCCCGGCCTGACCGACGGCTGGATGCCCTTCCACAAGCTGTCGCAATGGCTGACCTACTCGCTGGTCGAGCCGTTCGAGCGGGCCGGTGTCCGGGTGCGCGGGCTGGACGAGCTGACCGGCCTGCCCGAGTACCGCAATGGCGGCCTGCTGATCGACAGCGGCATGATCCGGGTCCGGGACCCGGCACTGCTCGAACATACGTGGCACGTCGGCGACGAGTTCATCGTCGAGTGGCGCGCGCTCACGGTGGCGCTGCTCGACGAGCTGGCGCCGCGCGTGCGCAAGATCCTCAACCGCAGCGACGCCGAGCTGCCGCTGGCCTGCATGCTCGAAGGCGGCACCTGGGCCGCCGGGCGCGTGCTGGCCGAGCGGCTGCGCGGGGGTGCCCCGCCGCTGCGCATCGAGAGCGACGGCACGGTCTTCTAGACTTGGACGCTTCCGTCCGCCCACAACGACAAACGACACATCCCCGCCCCATGAGCCAAGTCCACCTCATCGACCACCCCCTCGTGCAGCACAAGCTCACGCTGATGCGCCGCAAGGACGCCAGCACCAGCAGCTTCCGACGCCTGCTGGGCGAACTCAGCAGCCTGATGGCGTACGAGGTCACGCGCGACATGCCGATGCAGGACATCGAGATCGAGACGCCGCTGGAGACCATGACCTCCAAGGTCATCGACGGCAAGAAGCTGGTGCTGGTGTCGATCCTGCGCGCGGGCAACGGCATCCTGGAGGGCATGCTGAGCGTGGTGCCGGGCGCGCGCGTCGGCCACATCGGGCTCTACCGCGACCCGAAGACGCTGACGGCCATCGAGTACTACTTCAAGATGCCCGGCGACATGCAGGACCGCGACATCGTCGTGGTCGACCCGATGCTCGCGACCGGCAACTCGGCCATCGCGGCGGTCGAGCGGCTGAAGGAGATGAACCCGCGGTCGATCAAGTTCGTCTGCCTGCTGACCTGCCCGGAAGGCATCGGGGCGCTGCAGGCGGCGCACCCGGACGTGCCGATCTACACCGCCGCCATCGACCGCCAGCTCGACAGCCACGGCTACATCCTGCCGGGCCTGGGCGACGCGGGCGACCGCATCTTTGGAACAAAATAGGCCGCTTGCGCCGGCTGGCGTGCTTCCATGCTCGATCTGCTCCTGCACAACGCCACCCTGCCCGACGGGCGCACCGGCATGTCCGTCGCCGTGCGGGACGGCCGCATCGTCGAAGTCGCGGCCGGGCTCGATGTGGCGCATGCGAGCGCGCACGAAGCGCTCGACGCTCAGGGCCTGCTGCTCGCGCCGCACTTCGTCGATCCGCACTTCCACATGGATGCGACGTTGAGTTACGGCCTGCCGCGCGTCAATCAGAGCGGCACACTGCTCGAAGGCATCGCGCTGTGGGGCGAACTCAAGCCACTGCTCAAGGCCGAGGCGCTGATCGAGCGCGCCCTGACGTATTGCGACTGGGCGGTGGCCAAGGGGCTGCTGGCCGTCCGCACGCACGTCGATACCAGCGACCCCAGCCTGCTGGCGGTCGAGGCGCTGCTGGAAGTCAAGCGCCAGGTCGCACCCTACCTCGATCTGCAGCTGGTGGCCTTTCCGCAGGACGGTGTGCTGCGCACGCCGGGCGGCGTCGAGAACCTGAAGCGCGCGCTCGACCTGGGCGTGGACGTGGTCGGCGGCATTCCGCATTTCGAGCGCACATACGAACAGGGCACCGCCAGCGTCAAGCTGCTGTGCGAACTCGCCGCCGAGCGCGGCCTCCCGGTGGACATGCACTGCGACGAGTCGGACGATCCGCTGTCGCGCCACATCGAGACGCTGGCCTGCGAGACGCAGCGCCTGAGCCTGCAGGGCCGCACGACCGGTTCGCACTGCACCTCGATGCACTCGATGGACAACTACTACGCGAGCAAGCTGCTGCCCCTGATCGCGGAAGCCGGCGTCGCCGTGGTGGCCAACCCGCTCATCAACATCACGCTGCAGGGCCGCCACGACAGCTACCCCAGGCGCCGCGGCATGACGCGCGTGCCCGAGCTGCTGGCCGCCGGCGTCAACGTCGCCTTCGGCCACGACTGCGTGATGGACCCGTGGTACGGCCTGGGCTCGGGCGACATGCTCGAAGTGGCGCACATGGGCCTGCACGTCGCCCAGATGACGAGCCAGGACGGCATCCGCCAGTGCTTCGAGGCGGTGACGGCGAATGCCGCGCGCGTCATGGGCCTGCAGCGCTACGGGCTCGACGCCGGTTGCGACGCCAGCTTCGTGCTGCTGCAGGCGCGCGACCCGGTGGAGGCGATCCGCCTGCGCGCGACCCGGCTCAAGGTGTTCCGCCGGGGTCGGCTGGTGGCGCAAACCCCGGCCGCGACGGCCGCGCTGCACCTGCCGGGACGCGGCGAGCGCACGGACTGGATGCACGCGAAAATCTGAACTCCGCCACGCGCCGAGGGACAGAGGAACAGAGGAACAGAGGCCATGACGATCGAGCTGAACCACACCCTCGTGCGGGCCCGCGATCCGCAGGCTTCGGCGCTGTTCCTGGCCGAACTCCTGGGGCGCGCCGCGCCGGTGCCTTTCGGCCCCTTCTACGGCGTGGAACTCGACAACGGCGTGACGCTGGACTTCCTGCGCGCCGAAGGCGACATCGTCTGGGAGCACTATGCCTTCCTCGTGGGCGAGGTCGAGTTCGACCAGATTTTCGGGCGCATTCGCGCGCGCGGCCTGCCCTACTGGGCCGGTCCCGGCCATCACCAACCCGGACAGATCAACCACGGCGACGGCGGCCGCGGCGTCTACTGGGACGATCCGGACGGGCACCGGCTGGAGATCCTCACCCGTCCGTACGGCAGCGGCGCCTAGAACCCCAGCAGCTTGAGGTCGAACACCCGCTCCACGAACCAGAGCGCGGCGACCGCCGTGGCCGCGCTCGAGCCGCCTCGCAGGACGATCGACGGGTAGCCGCGCCACCCGCGCAACGCCAGCAGCACGGCCAGCGCCAGCGTGACGATGATGAGCTGGCCCCCCTCGACCCCCAGGTTGAACTGCAGCAGGGCGGTGGCGAAGCTCGCGGGCGGCAGGTCAAGCTCCCGCAGGACAGCCGCGAACCCGAAGCCATGAATCAGCCCGAACACGAACGTGAACACGCGGCGTCGCCCGCCCAGCACCGGGTGCAGGTTGTCGACGGCCGCCAAGATGATCGTCAGCGCGATCGCTGGCTCGATCACGCGCGGCGAGATCGTCACCAGCCTGAGCCCGGCGAGCGCCAGCGTGATCGAGTGGCCGAGCGTGAACATCGTGACCGTGCCGACCATCGGCCAGACCGCCTCGCGCCAGCGCCCGACCGGCTGCCACCCGGCGGGCTGGCGGCGCAGCACCGCGGGCAGCAACAGGCAGACCAGGAAGAGGATGTGGTCGTAGCCGATCAGGATGTGGTGCACGCCGTCGCGAAAGAAGCTGCTTGCGGCGGCAGGCGCCGCGACCGGCGCCGGGGACGCGGAAGCGCCTGGCGCGGCGGCTTGCCCGGCGCCGGACGCCGCGGTCCCGGATGCGGGGACCGGGGGAGAAGCTGCCGCTGGCAGTGCGATCGTCACCGGACCCGCGGCCGGATCGAGCGGATAGAGCGACGGCGCCGCGCCGTTGCCCCTGTCGACGCGCAGCAAGCCCCGGTGCGTCGGGTCGACCTCGCGGAACAGGCGGTAGTCCACCTCGAGCGCCTCGCCCGGTTCGCAGGCTGCGCGCAGCCGCAGCACCAGGTAGGTGCCGTCGATGCGGCCGTCCACCGCGGCGGGCTGCGTCTCGGCGAGGGCGCAGCGGCCCTGCTGCAGTCGCAGGCGCCCCAGCGCGTAGGCGCGGATGTC
>JAQGLP010000510.1 GCA_028292835.1 Variovorax sp. | reverse complement strand
ATGTTGCGCTTGTTGTATGACATCTGACATCATAGAAGGTAAAAAAGAAGCTGCTTTCGAAAAAATCTCAAGAATTCAGGGTAAACACGGCTATTTCTTGGAGGAAGTGTCAAAGATACTTCTCTTGGTTGTAGGACAACTGACAACTTTGACCTAGAAAGGCAACGACTTGATGTCCAAGCCTTGAAGAGCACCCCTTACCCATTTGGAGACAAGCGCAATGAAGATCAAAGGCATTCGGTGGTGGATGGTCAGCCTGGTCACGGCCGGGCTCGTCATCAACTACCTGGCGCGCAATACGCTGTCGGTCGCCGCGCCGACGCTGATGAAGGATCTCGACATCAGCACCGAGCAGTACTCGCATGTCATCGTCGCCTGGCAGCTTTGCTATGCGTTCATGCAGCCGGTCGCCGGCTACCTGCTCGACACCGTCGGCACCAAGATCGGCTTCGCCGCCTTTGCGCTGGCCTGGTCCCTGGCCTGCGCCGCCGCGGCATGGTCTACGGGATGGCAGAGCCTGGCCTTCTTCCGTGGTGTGCTCGGGCTCACCGAGGCCGCCGGGATTCCTGCCGGCGTCAAGGCGACGACCGAATGGTTCCCGGCCAAGGAGCGCTCGGTGGCGATCGGCTGGTTCAACATCGGCTCGTCGCTCGGGGCGCTGCTCGCGCCGCCACTGGTGGTCTGGGCCTTGCTGCATGGAGGATGGCAATGGGGCTTCGTGATCGTCGGCGTGCTGGGCATCGTCTGGAGCGTGCTCTGGATGCTGCTGTACCGGCACCCGCGCGACCAGAAACTGCTGGGCGACGCCGAACGCGACCACATCCTCTCGGGCCAGGAGGCGAAGTTCAGCGATGCCGGGGCCGCCAGGAGTTCCTGGACCCGGATCATCCGCAGCCGCAGCTTCTGGGCGATCGGCATCCCGCGCATGCTTTCCGAGCCCGCCTGGCAGACCTTCAATGCCTGGATTCCGCTCTACATGATGACCGAGCGGCACATGAACCTGAAGGAAGTCGCCATGTTCGCCTGGATGCCGTTCCTGGCCGCGGACATCGGCTGCGTGCTCGGCGGCTACCTCAGCCCGCTGTTCCACAAGCACTTCAGGGTGTCGCTCTTCACGTCCCGCAAGATGGTTTTCGTCTTTGGCGCCGTGTGCATGATCGGGCCGGCATGCGTCGGGCTGGTCGCCAGCCCCTATATGGCGATCGCGCTGCTGTGCGTCGGCGGCTTCGCGCACCAGACCCTGTCCGGGGCCTTGTATGCCCTCACGTCGGACATGTTCGGAAAGAACGAAGTGGCCACCGCGACGGGAATGGGCGGCATGGCGGGGTACCTCGGCGCAGCGGCGTTCACGGCATTGTTCGGCGTGCTGGTCACCCAGGTCGGCTACAGCCCGCTGTTTGTCTCGCTGGCGGTTCTCGATCTCGTGGCGGCCGCGGTCGTGTGGGTGCTCGCGACCAGCAGCGACCGCAGCGCCGATCAACGCCTGCAGCCGCTGACCGTCGCGGCGGCGAAGTGAAGCGGCGCCGGGTTCTCCGCCACACGCGCTGCCGGTCGGCAAAGGCCCAGGCGCTCCTGTTTTCCCTCGCGGCAGCCGACAGCCGGCCGCCGCGGTCCCTGCCAGGTTTTTTCGAAAGGTTTTCCCGATGACCAAAGTCGCATTGAGCGGCGCGGGCGGCAATGTCGGTCGCATCCTGCGCGTCGAACTGCAGAAGCGGGGTGTGGATCTGCGCTCGGCCGGCGGAAGCAAGCCACTCGAGCCTCTGCATCCGGGCGAGGACGTGATGCACGGCGACCTGCGTGAGCCGGCCGTCGTCGACCGGCTGCTGGACAGCGTGGACGTGCTGGTGCACATGGCGGGCACGAGCGTCGAGCGGCCGCTGCCGGAAATCATCGAGAACAACCTGCGCGGCCTGTACGAGGTCTATGAAGGGGCTCGCCGCCACGGCGTACGGCGCGTGGTGTTCGCGAGCTCGAACCACGCCTTCGGCATGCACGCCACGGACAGCAAGCTCAAGCTCGATGCCGAGTTCCGCCCCGACGGCTTCTACGGCCTGTCGAAGGTGTGGGGGGAGGCGATGGCGCGCATGTACTGGGACAAGCACGGCATCGAGGGCGTGTCGCTGCGCATCGGCACGACCATGGGCAGGCCGCCGGAGAACTTCCGGCAGCTCAGCACCTGGATGGGCACCGATGACCTGGTGCAGCTGGTGATGCGCTCGATCGAGGCGGAGAACGTCGGGTATGCCGCCGTCTGGGGAGTGTCCGCCAACACGCGCAGCTACTACGACCTGGACGAAGGCAACACGATCGGGTATCGCCCGGTGCAGAACGCCGAGCAATGGGCCGGCGAAATCCTCGCGCAGCCCAATCCGCTGGACGCCGTCGCGCAACGCTTCCAGGGCGGCGCCTTCGCGTCCATGGACTACACGCCGCCCGAGCGGCGTCCCGGGCGGGGCTGATGGGACGAGAGAACATGGCCGCACGGCTCGATGTCCCTGTGCACTGCGTCGTCGACGCGAGGAACACCGTCGGCGAGTCGCCGGTGTGGTCGGTCGCCGAGCAGGCGCTCTATTGGGTGGACATCCTGGCGCCGGCGATCCATCGCTGGGACCCGGCGAGCGGGGCTCGGCGCACCTGGAGGCTGCCGTCCGAGGTCGGCAGCATCGGCCTGCGCGAAGGCGGCGGGCTGGTGGCGGCCCTGCGCAGCGGGTTCCACCTGTTCGATACCCACACGGAAGCTCTTACCTTGCTGACTCAGCCTGAACCCGATCGGCCCCCCAATCGGTTGAACGACGGCAAGGTCGCGCCCGACGGCAGCTTCTGGGCCGGCACGATGGACGACCGGCCGGAGAAGTCGCCGGTCGGC
>JAQGLP010000485.1 GCA_028292835.1 Variovorax sp. | reverse complement strand
GGCCGCATCTCGGTCAACAACGAACCGGCCCACATCGGCCAGCGCATCCAGTACGGCGATTCGGTCAAGATCAACCGCCGGCCGGTGCGCTTCCGGATCGCGCCGCCGCCGGCCCGGGTCATCGCCTACCACAAGCCGGTCGGCGAAGTCGTCACGCACGACGACCCGCAGAACCGCCCGACGGTGTTTCGCAAGCTGCCGCGGCTGCAGCAGGGCAAGTGGCAGTCGGTCGGTCGGCTCGACCTGAACACCGAGGGGCTGCTGCTGCTCACCAGCTCGGGTGAACTCGCCAACCAGCTGATGCACCCGCGCTTCGGGCTGGAGCGCGAGTACGCCGTGCGCGTCCTTGGCGCGCTGAGCAAGGAAGAAAAGCAGCGCCTGCTCGACGGCGTGCGGCTGGACGACGGCCATGCCCGCTTCGGCTCGATCGAGGAGGGCGGCGGGGAAGGCTCCAACTGCTGGTACCGCGTCACCATCTCCGAAGGTCGAAACCGCGAGGTGCGTCGGATGTTCGAGGCGGTGGGCCATGCCGTCAGCCGGCTGATCCGCATCCGCTACGGCGCGATGCTGCTGCCGCGCGGCCTGAAACGCGGCGCCTGGATGGAGCTCGACGAGCGTGACATCCGCGCCCTGACGCAGGCCGCGGGCGGCAGCGGCGCCGCCGAGTCACGACCGTCGCGCGGACCCCGCGAGCAAGGCGACGGCGGCCCGCGTGGCGATCGCGCCGGCAACCGCGGGCGTGGCAATCGCAACGCCGGCGGCCCGCGTGGCGACAGTGCCGCGCGCGATCCGGTGGCCGGCCCCCAGGGCCAGGGTCCGCGTGGCGGTTTCGGCGGTGGTGCCCGGGGCGGTCGTGGGCCCGGCGGCAACGTCCAGGGCCGCAACCAGGGACAGCCGCGCCGCCAGGACGCCGACAACAACCGCGGCGCGGGCGACCGCGCGCCGGGCGGCAGCCAGCCCGATCCGATGAAGACCTCGCTGGGGTATATCGGCGCGGACAGCTTTTCGCGCCAGCGCAAGGAACAACGCCAGGCGCCGCGCCGCGGTGGGCCGGCGGGCGGTCCGGGCGGGGCGGGGCCGCGCCGTAACCGCGGTCGCTGACCCGGAGGCCTCCCCTGGGCAAGCCTGGAGGCGCCGCGTAGCCATTGCCGGCACAAGGCCGCCGGGAACTGTGAGGCGAGTTAAAATCAAAGGCTTTGCCAAGGCCGTCAACCCTCCAGGAAGGCGCGGCAAAGCCTTCAAATACCAAGCTCAGAAAGCATCTCCACATGGCCATCGAACGCACCCTCTCCATCATCAAGCCCGACGCCGTTGCCAAGAACGTCATCGGCAAGATCGTCTCCCGTTTCGAGGCCGCGGGCCTGAAGGTGGCCGCCGCCAAGCTGGTGCACCTGTCGCGTGCCGAAGCCGAGCAGTTCTACGCCGTGCACAAGGCGCGTCCCTTCTTCAAGGACCTGGTCGAGTTCATGATCTCGGGTCCGGTGTTCGTCCAGGCGCTGGAAGGTGAGGATGCCATCGCCAAGAACCGCGACCTGATGGGCGCCACCGATCCGAAGAAGGCCGCCGCCGGCACCATCCGCGCCGACTTCGCCGACAGCATCGACGCCAACGCCGTGCATGGCTCGGATGCGCCGGAAACCGCTGCCAACGAAATCGCCTTCTTCTTCGCCGGCCTGAACGTCTACGCGCGCTGAATGTCGACCCTCATGTCCGAGACCCGCGTGTCCTCGCCGCTTCTTTATGGGGCCGCGCCTGCCCGGCGCAGCCCGGCACGGCGCGTGCAAGGCGCCAACGGATGGGCATGACATGACCATGACCACGGCCAATCTGCTCGAATTCGACCTCGACGGGCTGGCCGCGTTCTGCGAAAAGCTCGGCGAGAAGCGCTTTCGCGCCACCCAGTTGTTCCGCTGGATCCACCAGCGCGGCGTGGCCGATTTCGCGCAGATGACCGATCTGGCGAAATCGCTGCGCGACAAGCTCGCTACCACCGCCCACGTCGCGCCGCTGCCCGTCGTGTCGCGGCACGAATCCGTCGACGGCACGATCAAGTGGCTGTTCGACGTGGGCGATGGCAACGCGGTCGAGGCCGTGTTCATTCCCGAGGACGACCGCGGCACGCTGTGCGTGTCGTCGCAGGCTGGTTGCGCGGTGGGTTGCCGCTTCTGCTCGACCGGGCACCAGGGCTTCAGCCGCAACCTGACGACGGGCGAGATCGTCGCCCAGTTGTGGTTCGCCGAGCATTTCCTGCGAAAACACCTGGCGCGAACCGAGCGTGTCATTTCCAACGTCGTGATGATGGGCATGGGCGAGCCGCTGCAGAACTACTCGGCGCTGGTGCCGGCGCTGCGCACCATGCTCGACGACAACGCATACGGCCTGTCGAGGCGCCGCGTGACCGTCTCGACTTCGGGCGTGGTGCCGATGATCGATCGCCTGGGAGGCGACTGCCCGGTGGCGCTGGCCGTGTCGCTGCATGCCCCCAACGATGCGCTGCGCGACGACCTGGTGCCGCTCAACCGCAAGTACCCGATCGCGGAGTTGTTGGAGGCCTGCCAACGCTACCTCGAACACGCGCCGCGCGACTTCATCACTTTCGAATACTGCATGCTCGACGGTGTCAACGACCGGCCCGAGCATGCGCAGCAACTGGTCGATCTGGTGCGCGGGCAGGGCATTTCGTGCAAGTTCAACCTGATCCCGTTCAATCCCTTCCCGGCCTCGGGCCTGCTGCGGTCGCCACAGGCGCGCGTGCTGGCCTTTGCCAAGGTGCTGAGCGAGGCCGGCATCGTCACCACGGTGCGCAAGACGCGGGGCGACGACATCGACGCCGCCTGCGGCCAACTCGCCGGCGATGTCAAGGACCGCACGCGGGCGTCCGAGCGCATGGCGCAGCGCCGCATCGTGATCCATCCACGCCCGGCGCGGGCGGCGCCGGACGCCCAGGAGCCCTGAACCCATGACCATGCCGGGCCGCAAGGCGGCTGAATGTGCCCTTCCGTATTGGCAAAGACGTCTTTTCCAGTCGTTTTGTTGCCTCGCGGTGGGCGTGGTGCTGGCCGGTTGCGCCAACCGGGCGGGCCTGCCCGGCACGGCGGACCAGGGCGCCGAAATGGTGACCGACTCCGACGAGTCGCAGGGCCACAAACGAGCGCGCATCCGGCTCGAACTCGCCATCGGCTACTTCGAACATGGCCAGACCACGGTGGCGCTCGACGAGATCAAGCAGGCGCTGGCGGCCGATCCGAGCTACGCCGACGCCTACAACCTGCGCGGCCTGGTCTACATGCGGCTCGACGACGCGGGCTTGGCCGAAGACAGCTTCCGGCGCGCCATCGCGCTCAATCCGAAGGAACCCAACACCCTGCACAACTATGGCTGGCTGCTGTGCCAGCAGCAGCGCTACGGCGACGCGATCCCCCAGTTCACGCAGGCGCTCGCCGCGCCGAACTATGTCGACCGCGCCAAGACGCTGATGGCGCAGGGCGTCTGCCAGATGAAGGCGGGACAGCACGCCGAGGCCGAGCGCAGCCTGACGCAGGCCTACGAGCTCGATGCGGGCAGCCCGGTGATCGGCTACAACCTGGCGGCGTTGCTGGCGCAGCACGAAGCCTTTTCGCGCGCGCAGTTCTATATCCGGCGTGTCAACAACGGGCCCTCGGCCAACGCCGAGTCGTTGTGGCTCGGGCTGAAGATCGAGCGCCGGCTCAACAACCGGGAGGCGGAAGCTCAACTGGCCGGCCAGCTGCAGCGCCGTTTCCCCCAATCGCGCGAGGCCATCGCCTATGAACGCGGCAACTTCAATGATTGAAAGAGCCAGTGACGTCGGCCCGACGACCGCGGTGCCCCTCGCGGCCGATGCGCCCCACCTGACGGCGGGCGCCATGCTGCGGCAGGCGCGCGAAGCGAACGGGGTGCGCCTGGACGTGCTGGCCGCGGCGCTCAAGGTGCCGGCGCAACGGATCGAGGCGCTCGAACACGATGCGTTCGAGGAGTTGCCCGATCCGGTGTTCGCGCGTGCCCTCGCCGCCAGCGTCTGCCGCGCGTTGCGGGTCGACGCCGCCCCGGTCCTGGCCAAGCTGCCTGGCGTGACGGTCGCGGCCGGCCTGGCCGATGCCGACAAGACCCTCAGCTCGAGCTTTTCCAGGGGTCGCACGCGCGGCGGGCGTGGCGGCTGGCGGCTTTCGCGCCTGCTGCTGAGCGTGGTGGGCCTGCTGCTGGTGGGTGCTGCGGCGCTGTTGTTCCTGCCGCAGTCGGTGCTCGACGGCTTCAGTGCTTCGCTGGGTCGTGCCGCGCAGCGCGACCCGGCGGCTTCCGCCTCCGTGGAGGGCTCCACCGGCCAGGCCGCGACGGCGAGGGCCCCAGCGGGTACGGTGGTCGAGCCGGTGGCGTCCGCGCCGGTCCCGGCGGCCGCGGCCACCGCAGCGATGCCGACCCCCGCCATTGCGGCGCCCCTCATCGCCACGGCGCCCGACGCGCCGGTGGCCGGCAGCGATGCGCTGGTGTTCAGCGCGCGTGCCGAGTCGTGGATCACGGTGACCGATGCGCGTCGCACGGTCCTGCTCAAACGCAAGCTGGCGCCGGGCGAAACGATCGGTGTCTCCGGCACCCCGCCG
>JAQGLP010000476.1 GCA_028292835.1 Variovorax sp. | reverse complement strand
CCCGTGCTGTCGAGCATGTAAATGGCGTAGTCGACGATGGCATCGACAAGCAGTCGATAGCGACCTTCGTCAGACAGAGATGTACTGAGTTGTTCGGCGTCGTCCACTGGAATCCTTCTTGCACCCGTCACCGGCTCATTATCAACCGGCTGGAAAATCGGCAGCGTGGCAAGCGGCCTGGCTGTGGCAAGCAAGTCCGGACTGTTCCCCTCCCCACAAGGTGGCCAGCGAACTCGGGACCGTGGTGCGTCGCCAGCGGGAAGAAGCCCGCGAATGGCCGGCACATCCCAGCCGGACAACGAGACCTGCCATGTGAGCGACTGTCGCCCCGGGGTTTGATCCCCGGGCAACCGGGACGCTGTTTCTGTGCGGCGAAACCCCTCAGTGCGCCAAGGCCTGGCCCAGGCTGCGCAGCAGGCCTGCGCCATCGCCCGACCAGGCGCTCCCGTGCATGCAGGCCAGCAGTTGCGGCTCCAGCCGGGCCAGCTTCTCGATCAGGGCCGGTGCATTGCGGCTGTGCGAAAAATAGTCCAGTTGCCCACGGAACGCCTCGCTCGGACCCAGGATGTCGCTGGTGGAGAGGGCCTGGTCACCGGTCCCGGGCTGGGTGAACAGATCGCCGCAAAAAAGCGTCTTCGTGGTCTGGTCGAAGAGGTAGCCGCACTCCCAGCCGTGCGGCAGATGCGGCGTGTATTGCCACTCCAGTTGGTGGCGGCCCAAGTCCAGCGCCTGGCCGTCGTCCAGGCCCAGCGGCGCCACGTCCACCAGATCGCTCACCGACACCAAGGCGGCAATGCTGCTGCAGACGGGCTGGGCATGGGGCGCCACCGCAAGAAACGCGGGCAGGCCTCCGCACTCGTCGGCCTCGACGTGCGACAGCGCGATGTAGCGGAGTTGGGCAACCGGCAGGACTTTTTCGATCTGCGCGGCGATCATGCCGAACATCTTTCTTGGACCGCTGTGGAACAAAAGAGGCTTGTCGTCGACGACCAGATACTGGTTGAATGAAAAGCCGCCCGGAAAGATGCTTGGCGGCATGGCGACACTGATGCGGTATGTGTCGGGTCCGATCTCGTGGAGGGAAGCTTGCGGCTCGTTCATCACGGCTCCTTCGTACCGGACGCGGGAGGATTGCGTGGCAGCCTGCGGTCCGGTGACAGGTGACACACCTGGCGCCTCAACCTACAACGACTTCGCTGATCTGAATCACCGGCGTCTGGTCGGTGTAGTTGGGAATGTCGCCCATGATCTCCTGCGCATGCGGAGCGAAGCCGCTCTGAAAAGCTTCGACCGAATCGCAAAAGATGTGGCACATCCCGATATAGGTTGCAGGAGCCCCTGGTGCTCCTCCTGCGACACCCTTGTCAATCGTGTAGTGCCTGCAACTGTCTCCCATCCTCGCCTTCAGAAGCGGCATGTGCTTGTCGCGGTAGTACGCATGGTCGAATCGGGCCCCAGGGGTGTTGGGGTACATCACGCTGACTTTGATCATTTCTTGTCTCCGGGCGGCGTTGTGAATACGGACGCCAGCAATCGTGCACCAGAGCCGCACTTGGATCAAGACCGCCCCAAGCCCCCGGAAACCCGAACAGCCCGGTGAGGACAATTCCATCGACATCGCCAGTGGCGACCCGATGGGCTTTGAGCGGTCAATCGTGCCCAACCGACATCAAGACAAACCGACCCATCGCCTCACTGATCGAATACGAGCGGTAAATTTGCCAAGCGGACAATTCAGGCACAAAATTTGCGTGTACTGCATCGCTGAATTTTCGGTATCTTCAACCAGACGCACATCGACCTTGTCCATGGAATTGAATTACTCAACCCATGCCGTGACCATGGACCAAAGATTCGACTACTGGAGCGATGTCGTGTGCAAGCACTTCATCCCGGCGTCGAGCCGTGTGTCGAACCGCGACAAGTTCGATGCGAGTTTCTCCGTGCGTTCGCTCGGCAATCTGACGCTCGCAGAGATGTCGTCGCCGCACCATTCTTGGGAGCGCACGCCGCAACACCTGCGGACCGGCCCCAACGAAGACTTCATGCTCAGCCTCATGGTGTCAGGCCGTGGGGTGCTGTCGCAGAGCGGACGTACCGTGGTGCAGCAGGCCGGCAACATCGTGCTGTACGACGCCGCGCGCCCGTTTTCATACGACCTCGAACCGCAATCCGTCCTGCTCTTGCGTGTGCCAAGAAAACAGTTGCTCTTTCGCGTGCCCGAGGCCGATAAGCTGACAGCGATCAATCTGGCCGCAGGACATTCCGTCGGGACGCTGCTCGCCAGCATGGTGCGTGAAGCTGCGGTCATCGACCTGCCGGGACACCAGGCGGCGCAGGTGCCGCTGGCCGCGTCGCTGCTCGACATGCTGGCCGTTGTGTTGCAGATGCAGGTCGACGGCTGCGCAACCGCCTTGTCGTCGCGGGAAGCGCTTTTCAGGGGGGCCTGCGACTACATCAACGAGCACCTGGACGACTGCGAGATGGACGTCGAGCAGATCGCCGCGGCGAAGTACGTGTCGGCCCGGACCCTGACCCGTGTCTTCGCCGAGCACGGCACGACGCCGATGCATTGGCTCTGGCAACGGCGCCTCGAGGCCAGCCACTGTGCGCTGATTGAGGGGCGCGTCCGGCAGGTGACACAGGCCGCGTTCCAGAACGGCTTCAGCGATCTTTCGCATTTCTGCCGAGTCTTCAAGAAGACCTACGGTACGACACCGCATACGCTGCTGCGCAGCAACTAGCTCCCGCGCTTTCTGTCCGGCGGCTGGCTTGCCGAGGCCATCACGCTGTCCTTTCCAGCCAAGCCAGGAGGGCCGATGCTCCCTATCGTCGAACTCCACATGATCGATGGAGACGACGATGAAAAAAGATCCCGCAACGGGCGCGGCTGAAGCCGCCATGCTCGCGGCCCACGCCGCACTGCCTCTCACCGCCGACAGATTGGCGGCGGTCGCAGCCATCCTGGCGGCTTGGCTGCCCGATGCCGACGCGCTGAGCCGGAAGATGAGCGCGCCCGCCTACCAGGCGCTGATGCCGATCACCGTCTTCGCGCATGCTCACGAGTCGGCAGAGGACGCGACATGATCGAACTGCCGGATCTGACGCTGGCCCAGGCCGCCCGCATGGTGCGCGACCGCAAGCTCTCACCGGTCGAACTCGTGGAGGCGGCGCTCGCGCGCATCAAGGCGCACGACGGTGTCCTGAAGTCGTTCATCACCGTCTTCGAAGAGCAGGCGCTGCAGGTGGCGAAGGCGGCCGAGATGCTGTCCGGTGCAGGCCACGAACTCGGGCCGCTGCAGGGCATCCCCATTGCGCTGAAAGACAACGTCGCGGTGCGCGGCACCCGCACCACGGCTGGCAGCAAGGTACTGGCCGACTGGCTACCAGAAGCCGATGCCACGGTCGTGACGCGCTTGCGGCAGGCCGGCGCCGTCTTCATCGGCAAAACGAACATGCACGAGTTCGCCTGGGGCGGCACGTCGGCCAATCCACACTACGGGGCGGTGAGGAACCCGTGGAACACCGAGCGTTTCCCGGCCGGTTCGAGCGGCGGATCCGCCGTGGCGGTGGCCGGGCGGTTTTGCTACGGTGCGGTGGGCACCGACACCGGCGGGTCGATCCGGCTGCCCTCGGCGGTCAACGGCATCGTTGGCCTGCGCCCGAGCTACGGACGGGTGAGCAATCACGGCGTGGTGCCTCTGGCCTGGAGCATGGACACGGTCGGTCCGATGGCGCGCACAGTAGAAGACTGCGCACTCATGTTCGGAGCGATGGCAGGTTTCGATACCAAGGACGCTGCCAGCAGCCCGCGCGCGTGCGACGACTACATGCAGGCCCTCGCTGGCGGCTGCAAGAACCTGCGCATCGGCATCGTGCCCGCCTATTTCTTCGATCACCTCCAGGCGCCGGTACGGGAAGGCGTCAAGGCGGCGCTTGACACCTTCGTCGAACTCGGCGCGCACTTGGTGGACGTCGACATCCTGAACATTCAAGGCAACATCTCGGCCCAGCTCACCATCGAGTCGGCCGAGCCCAGCACCTACCACCAGCGTACCCTGCGGGAGCGCCCCGAAGACTACGGCGACGACGTGCGCACCCTGCTCGAAGTGGGCGAAATGCTGCTTGCGACGCACTATCTGCAGGCGCAGCGCTACCGCACGTTGCTGCGCAGCGAGTTCATCGAGGCGTTCAGATCGGTGGATGTGTTCATCTGCCCGACATTGCCGTTCACCGCCACGCGCATGGGCGAAACGTCGGTCGTGATCGAACAGGGCCGTCTCGAGGACATGCTGTCAGCCATCATGCAGTTCACCGGCATCGCGAGCCTGACAGGCCTGCCGTCGATGAACGTGCCGTGCGGTTTCGACGGCGACGGCATGCCGATGGGGATGCAGATCATTGGCCGTCCGTTCGACGAAGCCACGCTGTTCCGCGTGGGCCACGCCTTCCAGCAGGCCACGCAATTCCACGAGCGCGCGCCGGTGCTCGCATGACGGCCGGTCGCGCATTCCCAAAGCTGGCGGTATCAGCACACCGGTTGGCGGCGCGGGCCAAGCGGCGCGTCGGGGCCGACCCTAAAGTGCAATCACCGACCGATCGCTAACCGCCGGACGCCCATTCAACTCCACCCAACACGCACGCACACATGGCCTATACAGAACTGCACTATCTCGAACTGCTTGAGGTTGGGAAACTGGTTCAGTCGAAGGAACTCTCGTCCGTCGAGGTCACGCAGGCGCAACTCGATCGCATAGGCGAACTCGATGGTGCGCTCAAGAGCTACGTCACCGTGATGGCCGACAGCGCGCTGCTCACCGCCCAACAGGCCGATGCCGAGATAGGCCAGGGCACGGTCCGCGGTCCGCTGCACGGCGTACCGATCGCAGTCAAGGACCTTTGCTGGACCGCAGGCGTGAAAACCGCCGCCGGCATGACGATCTATGGGGACTTCGTGCCGACGGTCGACGGCACGGTGGTGCGCAAGCTGCGCGAAGCCGGCGCGGTGATCCTCGGCAAGCTGCAGATGACCGAGAGCGCGTACGCGGACCACCATCCGTCGGTCACGCCACCCGTCAATCCGTGGAACGCCGCGCACTGGACCGGTGTGTCGTCCAGCGGCTCCGGCGTTGCGACCGCGGCGGGGCTTTGCTACGGGTCGCTCGGCACCGACACCGGCGGATCGATCCGATTTCCGTCGGCCGCCAACGGCCTTACGGGCCTGAAGCCGACATGGGGTCGCGTCAGCCGCTACGGGGCATTCGAACTGGCCGCCACGCTCGACCACATCG
>JAQGLP010000448.1 GCA_028292835.1 Variovorax sp. | reverse complement strand
TGCTTGTAGAAGGCGTCGTAGATGTAGAGCACCGCGCCGCCGGGGTAGCCCCAGACGTACTGGACGCCTTCGGCCTGCAGCGCCTTGATCAGCACTTCGGCGCCCATGAGTTCTTCGGGGTGATTGCCGCTCGCAGCGGCTGCGGAGGCGAGTTCCGCCTTGGTGATTTCCATGATGAACCTTTCGAGTTTTTTCGGGAACGAAAAACCTTGGGTGCCCCTTGCCAGCCCTTGTGGAGCCGCGTCGGGACTTGAGGCCAAAGCCATGAGCGGACCAGGATGAACCGCCGAACCGTGACCCGTTTGCGTTGTGACTTGCAATGCGAATTATGACATTTGCAGCGCCAGCCGGCTCCGTCCCGGGCGGTCCGTCAGGCCGATGCCATAATCCGCGCGGAAAAAAGACCTCCTTCCAAGAGACAAAGCCCACCCAGCGCCTTGCCGCGCCGATTTGCGTTTGGCCACCGAAAACGAACTCGCTGACTTCCTGAAGAGCGTAGAGCGACGCGCTTTCAAGCGCTCCATCTACCATGTGCGCGACGAAGAAGCGGCGCTCGATATCGTGCAGGACAGCATGATGAAACTGGCCGAGCACTATGGGGACAAGCCGGTCAACGAGTTGCCGATGCTGTTCCAGCGCATCCTGTCGAACTGCACGCTCGACTGGTTCCGGCGCCAGAAAACCCGGCGCGCCCTGTTCTCCAACCTGAGCGACTTCGAGGCGCCCGACGACGAGGGCGACTTCGACTTGCTCGAAAACTACGCAACCCCGGCGGATTCGCGCGAAACCGAAAGCGCCGAGGACACCACGCGGCGAGCGCAGGTTTTTCACGCGATCGAAGAAGAGATCGCCGCCTTGCCAGGCCGTCAACGCGAGGCTTTCCTAATGCGTTATTGGGAAGAAATGGACGTGTCTGAAACGGCGGCGGCAATGGGTTGCTCTGAAGGGAGTGTCAAAACCCACTGTTCGCGTGCCGTTCACGCCCTGAGCAAAGCTCTGACGGCCAAGGGAATCCAGCTATGAACCACGCAACTTCGTCCGCCAACGCGGCCTTTGAAGAGCGCTTTGGCCGCCAGGTCGCCGAGCGCCTGACCACCGGCAACCGAGAGTTGCCGCACGACCTGGGCGAGCGCCTGCGCGTTGCGCGCATGCAGGCGGTGGCGCGTCGCAAGACGGTGCCGGTAATGCGCACCGCACCGGTCGTGGTCGCCTCCGGCGGCGCGGCGGCCACCTTGGGCGGCGGCTGGTGGGGCCGCGCTGGTGCGGCGCTGTCGCTGGTCGCGCTGGTGGCCGGACTGATGACCATCAGCACGCTGCAGGACAACAACCACGCCCGGGAAGCCGCCGAGGTCGACTCGGCTCTGCTGACCGACGACCTGCCACCGGCCGCCTTCACCGATCCGGGATTTGCCCAGTTCCTGAAGTCGACCGACTCCGGCACGGCCCGCTGAGCATCGATCGAGCCGCATGCCAAGGCGCTTTTTCCGTCGAATCAACGTACCGATACCGCCGTACCTTTCTTTCCCGGCTGCGCTGTCATGGGCAGGGGCCTTGCTGCTTGCGACGGCGCTGGCACATGCGCAGCCACCGTCCGAGACGGCAGAGGCCACCAAGCCTGCCAGCGCTTCCTCACCTGCCAAGGCAGCGGCTTCGGGCAAGCCTCCTTCCTCTTCCTCCCATCGCACCAGTTCCCAGTGGGCCGGGCTGACACCGGCACAACAGACTGCATTGAAGCCGCTGGAGAGTCATTGGGATGGCCTGAGCGATCCGCAAAAGCGCAAGTGGCTGGCGTTGTCGCGCAACTACGCGAGCCTGTCGCCCGAGGGGCAGTCCACCCTGCATGAGCGCATGACCGGCTGGATGGCGCTCACGCCGCGCCAGCGGGCCCAGGCCAGGCTCAACTTTGCCGAGGTCAAGCGGCTAGCGCCCGACGAGCGCAAGGCGCAATGGGAGGCGTACTTGGCGCTGAGCGAGGAAGAAAGGCGCAAGCTGGCCGCCAAGGCCGTGGCACGCCCCCCGAGCGCGGCCATTCCGGTGCGGCCGGTGCCGGCCCAAAAGCTGGTACAGGTCCCCCCGCCCGCCCCTAAGGGTCAGCAGGGGGCGCGCATCGAACTGGCGCCACCTTCCAGGAGCGCGCCGCGCACCAGGGCGCCGTCTTCCGGCGCCGCGGCACCGATGGGTGCCTCGGTCCCTGCGACGCCGCCTTCTCCCCCCGCAATACCGCCGGTACCCATGACCGAGCAGCCCTCCGCTCTGCCCTGAGCCCACCCTTCTTGCCTTGTCGACCATGTCTGGCGCCTTCAAAAATTCAGAGCCGGATCCGGCTTCAGGCCTGGCCCCGTCGGCGCAGCAGCCAGTTCCCCTTCAGATGGCACCCGGGCTGTGGCGTCGCATGGCTTGCTGGCTGTACGAGGGCATGCTGCTGTTCGCCGTGGTCTTCATGGCCGGCTGGCTGTTCAGCACGCTGGGGCAGATGCGCGACGCGATGGATTCGCGCCGGCATCTGCTGCAGGCCTTCCTGTTCATCGTGTTCGGCGTGTACTTCACCTGGTTCTGGATCCACGGCCAGACGCTGGCCATGAAAACCTGGGGCATCCGCGTGGTTGACCGCCAAGGCCGTCCGCTCACCCAGGGGCGCGCCCTGCTGCGCTACCTGCTGTGCTGGATCTGGTTCTTGCCGTCGTTGGCGGCGATCGCCCCGTTTCGGGTCACAGGCGGCGAATCGGCTGTCCTCATCCTTGGCTGGGTGGCGGTATGGGCGCTGCTGTCGCGGTTCCATCCCGAGCGCCAGTTCTGGCACGATGCCTGGGCCGGCACGCGGCTGGTTGCATCGCAGCCGCTGAGCCGACGATGAGTATGCCCGACCCCCTGGTCAATCCCCAGAAAAGCCGACGCGGCGCGGCGCGCCTCTGGCGTGCGACCTTCATTTCGCTCGACGGGCTGCGCGCCGGCTGGGGCGAGACGGCATTCCGGCAGGAAACTTTTGTCGCGGCACTGCTGATCCCGACGTCGTTCTGGATTGCCCATGACTGGGTCGAGGCGGCGCTCCTGGCCGGCAGTGTGGTGCTGGTGCTCATCGTCGAGCTGCTCAACGCGGCCGTCGAAACGGCGATCGACCGCATTGGCCCCGAGTGGCATGTGCTGTCCAAGCGCGCCAAGGACCTGGGCAGCGCCGCGGTCCTGCTGGCGTTGCTGCTGTGCGGAGGAATCTGGCTGGCAGCGTTGTGGGAATTCTTCTCAGGTTGAGCGTGGGCGCCGCGACATCCCGCGTCCAACGCACGCGGCATCATTGGCAACCATGAAACCTGCATTTTCCATTTGCGTCTACTGCGGCTCGCGGCCCGGCCAGCAGCTCTCACATACCTACGCCGCCGAAGCGGTGGGCCGCTGGATCGGCGAGAACCGGGGCGAGCTGGTCTATGGCGGCGGCCGCACCGGACTCATGGGCACGGTCGCCGACGCCACGCGCGCTGCCGGCGGGCGCGTGGTCGGCATCATCCCGACCGCGCTGGTCGGCAAGGAAGTCGCCAACCCGCTGTGCGACGAACTGCATGTGGTCGACACCATGCACGAGCGCAAGGCCATGATGGGCGAGCGCGCCGACGCGTTCATCGCCCTGTCCGGCGGCATCGGCACTTTCGAGGAGCTGTTCGAGATCTGGACCTGGCGCCAGCTGGGCTACCACGACAAGCCGGTGGGCATCCTCAACGTGGCGGGCTACTACGACCGCATGCTCGACTTCGTTGCCCACGGCGTGCGCGAAGGCTTCATGAATGATTGGCAGATGACGCTGGTGCGCATCGGCCGGGAGCCTGAGGAACTTCTGTCCGCACTGGTCGATGAGGCGCGTCGTCATCCGTCGGGCGACCAGCTTGCCCGGGTGCTTTGAACGCCCAGGCGATGGCGCCGCCGCTCATCAGATCGCGCTTTCGTTTTCCTCGCCGGTGCGGATGCGCACGACGCGCTCGACGGCGGTGATGAAGATCTTGCCATCGCCGATCTTGCCAGTGCGCGCGGCCGCGACGATCGCGTCGACGCAGCGCTCGACATCGGTACTGTTGACCACCACCTCGACCTTGATCTTGGGCAGGAAATCGACCACGTACTCGGCACCGCGATACAGCTCGGTGTGGCCCTTCTGGCGTCCGAAGCCCTTGACCTCGGTGACGGTGAGGCCCGTCACGCCCACCTCGGCCAAGGCCTCGCGTACGTCGTCGAGCTTGAAGGGTTTGACAATGGCGGTGATCTGCTTCATGGGTTCGTGTGCTTCCAGGGTGACTTGAATGGGCGGGCGATAGGGTAACGCCAATCGTGCCGGGCAGCGGCACGGAGAGCGGATTCGCGGCATCATCGCCAGGAAAGATGAATGGCTTGAACGACTATGTGATCCGGACTCACGCCTCGCCGGCGGAGATCCCCGCCGAGCGCTGGAACGCCCTGCTCGCGCTGCAGGGCGAGCCCTCGCCCTTCATGCGCCACGAGTACCTGGACGCGCTGCACGCGAGCGGCAGCGCGACGCCCGCCACCGGCTGGACGCCGCGCTTCCTGACGCTGTGGCGCGGGCGCGAGCTCGAAGGCGCCTGCCCGCTCTACCTGAAGGAGCATTCGTACGGCGAATACGTGTTCGACTGGGCCTGGGCCAATGCCTACCAGCAGCACGGGCTGGCGTACTACCCCAAGGCGGTGGTGGCGGTTCCTTTCACGCCCGTGCCCGGCGCCCGCCTGCTGGCGTGCGACGCCAGCGCACGCGCCGCGCTGGTGCGAGGGCTGGTGGCCTTCTGCCGAAAGCAGGCGCTGTCGTCCGCGCACCTGCTGTTCGGCGCCGAGGACGACATCGCCGCCTGCGCCGAGGCCGGCCTGATGCTGCGCCATACGGTGCAGTTCCACTGGAACAACACCCGGCCGGGCTACGCGGATTTCGAGGCCTTCCTGGCCAGCCTGTCGCACGACAAGCGCAAGAAGATCCGCCAGGAGCGCCGCAAGGTGGCCGACGCGGGCGTGAGCTTCCGCTGGTCGCGCGGCAGCGACATCACGGCCGCCGACTGGGACTTCTTCTACCGCTGCTATGCCCGCACCTACCGCGAGCACGGCAATGCGCCCTACCTGACGCGCGACTTCTTCCAACGCGTGGCCGAGACGCTGCCCGAGGCGTGGCTGCTGTTCGTGGCCGAGCGCGGAGGCCGGCCTGTTGCTACCAGTCTGATAGCACTCGCCGTAGACGGGACGGGCGCCAAAGGCGCTTTTGATGTTCCAACCGAGCCCGGGGTCGCCTACGGTCGCTACTGGGGCGCCATCGAGCGCGTCGACTGCCTGCATTTCGAAGCCTGCTACTACCAGCCGCTCGCCTGGTGCATCGCGCACGGCGTACAGCGCTTCGAGGGCGGTGCCCAGGGCGAGCACAAGATGGCGCGGGCGTTGATGCCGGTGCGGGCGACCAGCGCGCACTGGCTGGCCCACCCGTCGTTCGCCGACGCCGTCGAGCGCTTTCTCGAACGCGAGGACGAAGGCATCGACAGCTACCTGGAACACCTCGAGGCGCGCACGCCGTTCCGCCACCAGGGGTAGGTAGGCTTGCGGCCGCGCGAAGACAGCCGGCGCCCCAGTCAGCGCCGGAGGCCCGTCCTTCGGGATGCGCATGCGCATGGCAAAACGCCTCGCGACCATGGTCGCGAGGCGCTCTTTCTTTGATAGCAACCAACGCCCACCGGGCGGGGCCGAAAGCCTTTTTTCGCTCTGCTACTTCTTGTAGCTGGCAATGCCGTCCGTAATTTCTTTCCGGGCCGCGTCGAGCCCTTCCCAGCCCAGCACCTTGACCCACTTGCCGGCTTCCAGATCCTTGTAGTGCTCGAAGAAGTGCGT
>JAQGLP010000446.1 GCA_028292835.1 Variovorax sp. | reverse complement strand
AGACCGGCCACCATGTCGTCGACTTCCGATTCGTAGAAATCGGCCGCCTTGCCGAGCATGTGATCGATCGAGCCCGATTCTTCGCCGATGGCGGTCATCTGCAGCACCATCGACGGAAACAGGTTCGCATTGGTCATGGCACTGGTCAGGCTGGTCCCGGTCGAGACCTCCTGCTGGATCCGGGTGGTCGCGTTGGCGTACACCGAGTTGCCCGAGGCGCCGCCGACCGAGTCCAGCGCCTCGACCAACGGGACGCCGGCTGCGAACATGGTCGACAGCGTGCGTGTCCAGCGGGCGATGCACGACTTCTCGATCAGGGTGCCGAAAATGGGCACCTTCAGCAGCAGTCGGTCCATGACGCCCTGCAGGTGTTCGCTGCGCTTCCAGGCTTGGAGGAAAAAGTAGATTCCGCCGCCGACCACGCCGAAGATCAGCCACCAGTACGAGACGAAGAACTCGCTGATGGCCATCACGATCAGCGTCGGCGCGGGCAGGTCGGCCCCGAACGACGAGAACACCTGCTTGAAAGCCGGGATCACGAAAATCATGATCACCGCGACCACCACGAATGCAACCACGACCACCGAGGTGGGGTACATCAGGGCGGACTTGATCTTCGACTTGATCGCTTCCGTCTTCTCCATGTAGATCGCCAGGCGGTCGAGCAGTTCTTCGAGAATGCCGGCCGCCTCGCCGGCCTCGACCAGGTTGCAATAGAGGTTGTCGAAATATTTCGGAAACTTGCGGAACGCCGCCGACAGCGACGTGCCGGTTTCCACGTCCGCGCGAATGTCGTTGAGCAGCTTGCTGACGCTGGCGTTGGCATTGCCCCGCCCCACGATGTCGAACGACTGCAGCAGCGGCACCCCGGCCTTCATCATGGTCGCCAGTTGACGCGTGAAGATCGCGATGTCCTTGGGCTTGATCTTCTTGCCCGAGCGCATGCGGCGCTTTTTGATTTTCGACGGCAGGATGCCCTGGCGGCGCAACGTGGCCTGGACCTGGTTCAAGCCCACCGCGCGCAGTTCTCCGCGCGCGACCTTGCCGTTGCGATCCTTGCCCTCCCATTCGAAGACGAAATCCTTGATGTTTCTGGAGGAGGCTGCTGCTGTTGCCATGGGGAGTTGCCGGTGCGCCGGGCTATTCGTTGGTGACCGCCACCACTTCTTCGAGCGATGTCAGGCCTTGCATGACCTTTTGGAGACCCGACTGGCGCAGGGAGCGCACGCCCTCGCGTTCGGACTGGCGTGCGATGTCCAGCGCGCTGCCATCCCGCAGGATGATGTTCTGGATCTCTTCGCTGATCGGCATGACCTGGTAGATGCCGACCCGGCCCCTGTAGCCACCGTTGCAGGCCGCGCACCCGACCGGCCGGTAAGGCTGCCAGGAACCGTAGGCATCCTTTTCCGTGAACCCTGCGTCGAGCAGGGCCTGCGGTGGCACGTCCGCGGGCTGCCGACAGGTCATGCAAAGCCGCCGCGCCAGCCGCTGCGCAGTGATCAGGATCACGCTGGACGCGATGTTGAAGGGCGCGATGCCCATGTTGCGCATGCGCGTGAGCGTGGTCGGCGCGTCGTTGGTGTGCAGGGTCGAGAGCACCAGATGCCCGGTCTGCGCGGCCTTGATCGAAATGTCGGCGGTTTCGAGGTCGCGGATCTCGCCGACCATGATGATGTCCGGATCCTGGCGCAGGAAGGCGCGCAGGGCGGTCGCGAAGCTCAAGCCCGCCTTCTCGTTCACGTTGACCTGGTTGACGCCGGGCAGATTGATTTCGGAAGGGTCTTCCGCCGTGGCGATGTTGACGCCGGGTTTGTTGAGCAGGTTCAGGCAGGTGTAGAGGGACACGGTCTTGCCGGAGCCCGTCGGCCCGGTCACCAGCACCATGCCGTAAGGCCGGCCGATGGCGGCGAGCAGGCGCGCCTTCTCGTCCGCGTCATAGCCCAGCGCGTCGATGCCGAGCCGCGCGCTGCTCGGGTCGAGGATACGGATCACGATCTTTTCGCCGAAGAGGGTCGGCAAGGTGCTCACGCGGAAGTCGATCACGCGGTCGGCCCCGATCTTGAGCTTCATGCGGCCGTCCTGCGGCACGCGCTTCTCGGAAATGTCGAGGCGCGAAATCACCTTGATGCGCGACGCCAGCTTGTCCTTGATGACGACCGGCGGGCTGGCGATCTCGCGCAGTTCGCCATCGATGCGAAAGCGCACGCGGTAGGCGTGCTCGTAGGGCTCGAAGTGGATGTCCGAGGCGCGCATGTTGAACGCATCGATCAGCATCTTGTGGAGGAAGCGCACCACCGGCGCGTCTTCCACCTCGGAGGCGGCCTGCTCGCTGGCGGCTTCGCCCGGGTCGGGCGCGACGTCGTCGAACTGGAAATCCTCGCCGACCAGGCTTTCGACGGTCTCGGCCGCGCTGGTCGCGGTCGCTTCGATCATGCGGGAGAGTTTGTCGTACTCCGCAATCACCCAGTCCACGCCCAGCTGGGAGGCGAACTTGATTTTCTCGGCGGCCTGCTGATCCGAGGGATCGGCCGTGGCGACGATCAGCCGGTTGTTGCGCTTGCTCAGCACGACGATGCGGTAGGCGCGGCACAGCTTGGCATCGAGCAGTTCGCTCGGCAGCCGTTGCCGGTCGACGGCGTCCAGGTCCAGCAGGGGGGCGCCGAACGCGGTCGAGAGCGTGTGGGCCAGGTCGGCTGCGGAGACTGCGCCCGAGCCTGTCAGCTCCGCGATGAAGCTCGTGCGGCTGGTCTGCGACTTGCGATAGATCTCTTCGGCGGTCTTCGCGGACAACTGCCCCGCCGACACCAGAGCCCGTGCCAGGCCTGGCAGTGCGACCAGTGCGTTTTCTTGGGTAAGCAGATCTGCGGCAACCATCTAGATCATGTAAGAAGCGTGAACAAATGATTCACGATGATCGCCGATCTGGTGGGCTCTGTAAATCAAAGCCATTCTGCGGGAAGTGGCGCGTTCTTGAAACGACCACCCGAAGATTGGTCGGGGTGAGAGGATTCGAACCTCCGGCCTCTACGTCCCGAACGTAGCGCTCTACCAGGCTAA
>JAQGLP010000443.1 GCA_028292835.1 Variovorax sp. | reverse complement strand
AGCGCGTGGGCAGGTAGCCTTGCACGCGCATCGCTTCGAGGTGCTCGATGACGCACTGTTCCGAGTCGATGCACGCACCGAAGCCGAACTGCCGCAGCTTGACCGTCGACACCAGCGGCGGCACGTTCAGTGGGCGGCGCGCTGCCCAGGTTGCCTCGGCGTATTGCCACGACAGACCGATCAGTACGGCCAGATCGCTCACGCGCAAGCTTTCGCGCGCGGCGATTCGCTGCCACAGCGTGGCCTGCACAGGCATCTCCTCGCGCAGCCGCTGCTTGCCCGGCTTCCCCAGCGGCATCGAGAAAAAGGTCGCGAGCCGCTCGAAGAGAGTCGCCCACACCACCACGTCCCCGTTCGCGATGTTGAAGACTTCGCCGTGCGCATGGGGCGTGTTCCAGGCCCATTCGATCGCTTCAGCAATGAGCCGCGCATCGGTGCATTCGGTGAGCAGGTCGACGTGCCCGGGGTAGACCAGCGGCAGTCCCTGCTCGCGCGCCAGCAGCGCATAGGCCGCAAGCGTGGCGACCGGGTTCATCGCACTGCCCACCGCCACGCCAAGCACGATCTGCGGCCGGAAGATCGACCAGCCAAAGCCGGCCCCCTGGGCGCGTTCGGCCACCAGGTCCTGCTGGTCGAAATAGAAGTTCGCGTGGTCGCGCACGGCATCGGTTTCGCGCGCCGGCACGCGCATCGGGCGACCGGTGTGCACCCCGTAGGCCTTGGTGCCCTGCAGCAGCGTCACGTGGGCAAGCGGCGCTTCGCGCAGCGCGTCCAGCGTGTGGCGCAGCATGGACGTGTTGAGGTCGACGTTCTCCTGCGCGCGCCAGCCTTGCAGCAGGTCCGGCTGCTCGTTGAGCGCGGCATAGACCAAGTGGGTAATGTCGGGGTGCGCGGCCAGCGCGAGGCGAGTGGCCTGAGCGTCGCGCAGGTCGGCCGAGATCCAGGTTGCGTCCGGCGCGAAGTCCGGCTGGCGGCGCGCGAGCGCGATCACCTGCAGCCCGGGCTGTGCGGTGAATCGTTCCACGGCCGCGCGGCCGACCACGCCCAGCGCGCCGACGACCAGTACTTTCCGTTGAGGTGTCGTCGTCATGGCCTCAGCGTCCCGTCGTGAGCACGACCTTGCCCTGCACCTTGCGGTCCATGAGCGCCTGCAAGGCATCCGCGGCGCGTTCGAGCGGATAACGTGCCGAGACGTGCGGCTTGAGTCGACCCTCGGCCGCCCACAGCGCGAGTTCCTCCAGGTTGGCCTGGTTGCGCTCCGGCTCATTGCGCGTGAAGCCGCCCCAGAACACACCGACAACGGCGCAGCCCTTGAGCAAGGGCAGGTTCAAGGGAAGGCTCGGGATGCGCCCCGCCGCGAAGCCCACCACCAGGAAGCGGCCGTTCCACGCCATGCTGCGCAACGCTGGTTCACTGTAGTCACCCCCCACCGGGTCGTAGACCACGTCGACTCCCTTGCCGTGGGTCAGCGCCTTGATGCGCGCACGCAGGTCTTCGTTGGCATAGTCGATCAGTTCGTCGGCGCCGTGCTCCCGGCAGACCGCGAGCTTCTCCGTGCTCGATGCCGCTGCGATCACCCGCGCGCCCATCAGCTTGCCAAGCTCGACCGCCGCGAGGCCGACGCCGCCTGCGGCGCCCAGCACCAGCAGCGTCTCGCCGGCCTGGAGCCGGGCGCGATCCTTCAATGCGTGATGCGAGGTGCCGTAGGTCAGCACGAAGGCGGCGGCAGTCTCGAAGTCCATGCCCTCGGGAATCGGCAGCGTGCGCTTCGCCTCGGCCACGACCTCTTCGGCGTAGCCACCATAGGTGGTGGCCGCGATGACGCGGTCGCCGGGTCTGAAGGCGGTCACGCCTTCGCCGACCTCTTTCACGACACCCGCGATCTCGCCGCCTGGCGAGAACGGAAAATCGGGCTTGAACTGATATTGCCCGTGGATGATCAACGTGTCCGGGAAGTTGACGCCGCAGGCATGCGTGGTCACGACGATCTGCCCGGCACCCGGCGCGGGGGAGGGCATGTCCTCGATGCTGAGGCTCGACGGCGGCCCGAAGCGCCGGCACAGCACGGCCTTCATGCGACCGCTCCGAGGCCGATCACGCCGTTGGCCACGAGCTGCGCGATCGCCGCCTCATCGAGCGCGAGCAACTCGCGCAGCACTTCGCTCGTGTGCTCTCCCAGCAGCGGTGGCGGACGCTTGTATTCGATCGGCGTGGACGAGAACTTGAGCGGATTCGCCACCATCGACAGCGAACCCGACAAGGGATGCGGGATCTCGCGCACCACCTCACGATGCCGAATCTGCGGATCGTCGAACACCTGCCGGAAATCGTTGATCGGACCGGCCGGCACGTTGGCCTCGCGCAAAAGCGGCATCCAGTGATCGATCGTTTGCTCGCGCAGGATGGTGGCGATTTGCGGCACCAAGATCTCGCGGTGCGCGACACGCTGAGGCGTGGTGGCGAAACGCGGGTCCGCAGGCAGGTCGGTCCGGCCGAGCACCTTGCAAAGCTGTTCGAACTGCTTGTCGTTGCCGACCGCGATCATGACCAGCCCGTCTTCGCATTCAAAGTCCTGGTAGGGGCAGGTGAGCTGCGACCGGATGCCTGAGCGCTGCGGCAGCACGCCGGCCACCAGGTAGCTCATCGCCATCGAGGACACGGCGGCCACCTGCGCGTCGAGCAGGGACAGGTCGATGTACTGGCCGACGCCCGAGACCGTGTCGCGGTGATGCAGCGCGGCCAGGATGCCAATGGTGGCGTAGAAGCCGGCCGTGGTGTCCGACACCGGATAGCCCGCGCGCTGCGGGCCCGCACCGGGCTGCCCGTCGGGCACGCCCGTGAGGCTCATGACGCCGCTCATCGACTGGAAGATCAGGTCGTAGCCGGGCAGGTGGCTGTAGGGGCCGCTCTGGCCGAAGCCGGTGATCGAGCAG
>JAQGLP010000439.1 GCA_028292835.1 Variovorax sp. | reverse complement strand
GCATGGGCCGCGCGCGCCGCGCCCAGCGCCAGCAGCGTGAGCGCGCCGCCGACGCAGAAAGCCGCCGTCAGGGTGCCGATCGAGACGCTGGTGGCGTGGTCGTCGAATTCCCGGGGGGGTCTGGCGGAGGAGGGGTGGGATCGAGAACACTTGGCCATGGATTTCACTCCTGTATCGAGGCGACCATTGTGTGCGCTTCGTCGCGCCGTCCCGTCAGCGGGCGGCGACACGGTGTGTCGGCGCGCGGGCCGCAAAGCACGGCGCCGGTCGAAAACGCGTGGCGGCTGTCAAAAGGGCATCCGATAATGTTTCGGATGAACCAACTCGACGCCCTTCGCCAATGGACCACCGTGGTCGCCGACACCGGTGACTTCCGCCAGCTCGACGCCTTCAAGCCGCAGGACGCGACCACCAATCCGTCGCTGATCCTGAAGGCGGTGCAAAAGTCCGATTACCGGCCCCTGCTCGCCGAGGCCGTGAGCCGGCACGCGGGCCGACCGATCGACGAGGTGATCGACCGCCTGCTGGTGCGCTTCGGCGCCGAGATCCTGTCCATTATCCCAGGGCGCGTCTCGACCGAGGTGGATGCGCGGCTGTCGTTCGACACGGCCGCCACGGTGGCGCGCGGCGAGCGCATCGCGGCGCTGTACCGTGCCGAGGGGATCGATGCCGAAAAGCGCGTGCTGATCAAGGTCGCCGCGACCTGGGAAGGCATCGAGGCGGCGCGCGCGCTGGAGCAAAAGGGCATCCACACCAACCTGACGCTGCTGTTCTCGTTCGCGCAGGCCGTGGCGTGCGGCGCGGCAGGGGTGCGGCTGATCTCGCCCTTTGTCGGGCGCATCTACGACTGGCACAAGAAGACGGCCGGCGCGCAGTGGAACGAGGCGGCCAGCGCCGGCGCCAACGACCCGGGCGTGAAGTCCGTGCGCGAGATCTACGACTACTACAAGCACCACGGCATCGCCACCGAGGTGATGGGCGCGAGCTTTCGCAACACTGGCCAGATCGCGGCGCTGGCCGGCTGCGACTTGCTGACCATCAGCCCGGAGCTGCTGGCCGAGCTTGCCGCCAGCGAAGCGCCGCTGGCGCACGCGCTCGATGCCGGCGCGGCCCGCTTGCGCGACCTCCCGCTGCGCGGGTTCGACGAGCCGGCGTTCCGCTTCGCGCTCAACGAGGACGCCATGGCCACCGAGAAGCTGGCCGAAGGCATCCGGGCGTTTTGCGTCGACGCGGTCAAGCTCGAGCAGCTGATGGAGGCCGCGTGAGCGCGCCGGCCCGCCTGCGCTGCGACCGGACGGACGCCTGGCGCCAGTTGCACGCGCACTACGCGGCCGAGGGGCGCGGCTTCGACCTGCGCGACGCCTTTGCGCGGGACGCGCAACGGTTTTCCGCCTTCAGCCAGGAGGCGCCGCATGTCTTCGCCGACCTGTCGAAGAACCTGATCGACGCATCGGCAGAGCGGCTGCTGTTCGCGCTGGCGCGCGAATGCGGGCTGGAGGCGCAGCGCGATGCCATGTTCGCGGGCGAGGCCATCAATGCCAGCGAAGGCCGCGCCGTGCTCCACACCTTGCTGCGAAAACCGGCTCCAGCCCTCGCCGGTAATGAGAAGTTTGCTACAAAAACAATAGCAGAAGGCCTGCGGGATGTCCACGCCACGCTCGACGCGATGCTGGCGTATGCCGAAGCCATCCGCGCCGACCACACGATCACGGACGTCGTCAACATCGGCATCGGGGGCTCCGACCTGGGGCCGCAGATGGCGGTGCTGGGGCTTGACGCATTCGTCGCTCCGGGCAAGCGCTTCCATTTCGTCTCGAACGTCGACGGGCACGAGCTGGCGGGCGTGCTCAGGGGCCTGGCGCCCGAGCACACGCTCTTTCTGATCGCCTCCAAGACCTTCACCACCGCCGAAACCATGGCCAACGCGCAGTCGGCCAGACGCTGGTTCGAGCAGTCGGGCGGCGTCGATGTCGCGCGCCATTTCGCCGCGCTCACGACCAACGTCGAGGCGGCGCGCGCCTTCGGCATCGAGCACACCTTCGGCTTCTGGGACTGGGTGGGCGGGCGCTACTCGCTGTGGTCGGCCATCGGGCTGCCGATCGCGCTGGCGATCGGCGCGGAGGGGTTCCGCGGGCTGCTGGCCGGCGCGCATGCGATGGACGAGCACTTTCGCACCGTACCGCTGGAGCGCAACCTGCCGGTGCGGCTCGCGCTGCTCGACGTCTGGTACCGCAATTTCCATGGTTTCACCAGCCGCTCGATCGCGCCGTACCATGCGGCGCTGCGCCGCCTGCCGGCCTACCTGCAGCAGCTCGAAATGGAGAGCAACGGCAAGCGCGTCGATGCCCGGGGCGACCCGGTGCCCTTCGGCACTTCGCCGGTGCTCTGGGGCGAGCCGGGCACCAACGGCCAGCACGCCTACTTCCAGATGCTGCACCAGGGCACCGACGTGATTCCGCTGGAGTTCCTGGCGGTGCGCGACGCCGGCCACGACCTGCCCGGCCACCACCCCAGGCTGCTCGCCAACGCGCTGGCGCAGGCGCAGGCGCTGATGCAGGGGCAGGCCGATCCGGGGGGGCACCGGCACTTCCCGGGCAACCGGCCGAGCACCTTTTTCGTGTTCGAGCGGTTGACGCCCGAGGCGCTCGGCGCCTTCTTGGCGATGTACGAACACCGCGTGTTCACGAGCGGCGCGCTGTGGGGCATCAACAGCTTCGACCAGTGGGGGGTGGAGCTGGGCAAGGTGCTGGCGCGGGACATCGAGCCGCGGCTGGCATCGGGCGATGCCAGCGGACTCGACGGCTCCACGGCCGGGTTGCTGGCGCTGCTGCGCCCGGACTGACTGCAGGGTTCCGGGATGAGGTGGCGAGACTCGGTTTCACACCTTCCGGCGGCGCACAGGGCTAATATAGAAGCCACCTGACCACAACGGAGTTCCCATGGACCCGATCCTCGGACAGATTCAGCTCTTTGCCTTCAACTTCGCGCCCCAAGGTTGGATGCACTGCGACGGAGCAACCCTTCCGATCAGCCAATACACGGCTGTCTTTTCGCTGATAGGCACGACGTATGGCGGCAATGGCATGTCCACGTTCGCGCTGCCCAATCTGAAGGGCAAGGAACCGATCCCCGGTTCCGTGTACTGCATCTGCGTCCAAGGCATCTTCCCAACGAGGCAATAGCTTGCACCGGGCCGGAGCGGGAATCGCCCTGGTCCCCGAATTTCCTGCACTGGCGCGGCACTGAAAAGGCAACCGCCGCGTCGCCAAACGGCATAGGATCGGCCCCAGGCAACGCCGACCAGGAGTACAGCGAATGAATATCAACATGTTCACCAAGCTCCCGGCCCCGGCTGCGGCGCCGTCCGAGCTGCCGTTGGGCACGGTCCGGCTGTTCCGCGACGACAATTGGAGCAGCACCTTCCTTGATCTGACGACCGGCAGGTACCGCGACCGTGCCCGCCACTCGATCGCCGGAACGAACATGCAGGATGCCGCCACCTATGTGGCTTTCAACCTGCCGGTCGGTACCATGATGACGCTGATGGACAACGACGTCGCGCCGAAGGCCGGTACCCTGGTCATGGACCTCAGCCAATGCGGCAAATGCATCGACCTGGTCGGCACCGGCCAAACCGAGGCTGTCGACTTGCCGAAGGTGAATATGAACGACTGCGTGTCGTCGTTCTTCTGGCGCACGGTCGACCTCAGGATGGGTGCACTCGAGCTCTGGGACGATGCCCACTTCGCGGGCAATCGGAACATCGTTTTCCTGAGCGAATGGCCGTCGAACAAGGTGATCTCGATCCAGGACTGGTGGATCAATGATCGCGTCAGTTCGGTTAGGTGGCCCACGATGGATGATCGCCAGACCGTTTCCCTGTACGAAAACCCCGATGGCGGCGGCCGCGGCTACGAGAACATCCAGGGTTGGGGAGACACGCAGGAGGACCAGGACTTCAGCCAGTCCAACTTCAACGACGCGATGTCCTCGTTCAAGTTGCAGGGCCTGGCGCCCCAAAGGGAAATCGTCGATCCCTTCGTGCTCGACACCAGCGCCGTGCTGATGGGTGCGAAGGCGGTGTCGATCAGGCAGTTCGGAAGCAATGACTCGCCGGTCGAGCAGAGCTTCCCGGTCACATTCAAGAAGACGAATTCGCAGACCCTGACCATCACGTCGACCGACACGCATGTCGTCGACACCTCCATATCGATGGAAACCTCTGCCAGCTACTCGGCCGCCGGAGCCTCGGTGGGAATGAAGCTCACGGTTTCCCTGAAGTTCAGCTATACGCACACCGAGACGACGACGACATCGGTCACCGAATCGCTGGAATTCAGCTACACGACGTCGGTGAAGGTGCCGGCGAACAGCCGGTACATGGCCACCCTCACGGTGCAGATGGGCGACCTGCCGCCGACTCAATTCACGACGAACGCGGTGCGCTGGTATGACGTGCCGGTCACCAGCGGGGTAAGGGATCCAGCGAACAACGACTGGTACAAGCGGACCGAGAAGGTGACCGGGACCGTCTCCGGTGGGCTGGCAGGGTTGTCCACCGCGTCGATCATGACCGACCCACCCCATGCGCTGCCTCCGGATCCGAGCGCGGGCTAGGCGCCGACGAGCGCAGGCTCCAGGAGTACTGCACGACCATTACCGCGACCTGGAGGTACCCGTGATGCAGCACCTGTGACGGCAGTGCCTGGACGGATGGTGATCAACCAAGTCCCTTCAGGAGGAAGCAGCATCATCCTTTCTTGCCGAAATTAGGGAATTCACTAGCCGATCCATGCATCAAAGTATCGGAGTGGCCCCACGGAATACCAAAACCGCAACGCGGAGTCTCCAGAATCCGGTCAGGCGACCCCGGTGATCGCCACCTACAAGGAGACATCCATGAAGCGTTTCGCCCAAGCCGGCCTCGTCGTCGCGCTCAGCGCGGCAGGCCTAGCCCATGCCGCCACCACCGAACTCGTCATCGCCACCGTGAACAACGGCCACATGATCGAGATGCAAAAGCTCACGCCGATCTTCGAGAAGACCCACCCCGACATCAAGCTCAAGTGGGTGACGCTGGAGGAAGGCACGCTGCGCCAGCGCGTGACGACCGACATCGCGACCAAGGGCGGCCAGTTCGACGTCATGACCATCGGCCTCTACGAGGCGCCGATCTGGTCGAAGAAGGGCTGGCTCAAGCC
>JAQGLP010000092.1 GCA_028292835.1 Variovorax sp. | reverse complement strand
GCGCGTCCTGGAACAATGGTGGAAATGGCGTGCTTGTAGACCATCTGCGTGACGGTGTTGCGCAGCAGCACGACGTACTGATCGAAGGATTCGATCTGACCCTGAAGCTTGATGCCGTTGACCAGGTAGATCGAAACCGGCACATGCTCCCGACGCAAGGTGTTCAGGAACGGGTCTTGCAAAAGCTGACCTTTGTTGCTCACGATATTCTCCGTGTTCAAAGAAAGTTGTTGTTGGAACGAAGAACCTTAACACAGGGTTTCCGCACCGCAGCAAAAAGGGGAATGGCCCCGCTTCAATCACGGACGCTGGGGCCAATGGACGATGGAACCGTCAGTCGTCCTTGTCCGCGTAGGGATTGGTGGAACTCTTGAACTCGATGCGCAGGGGCGTGCCGACCAGGTCGAACTCCTTGCGAAATCGCCCTTCGAGAAACCGCTTGTAAGCCGCGGTGACGTGCTCCAGCGAATTGCCGTGGATCACGATCACAGGTGGGTTCATGCCGCCCTGGTGCGCATAGCGCAGCTTGGGGCGGAACATGCCGGCGCGCTGCGGCGACTGGAACTGCACCGCCTCCAGCAGCAGGCGCGTGAGCACGGGCGTCGTCATCTTGCGCGTGGCCGACTTGTGCGCCTGCGCGATTGACTGCCACACCGGCCCCAGCCCCTGGCGCTTGATGGCGGAGATGAAGTGCAGCGACGCGAACTTGAGGAAGGGCAGCCGCGTCTCGATCTGCCGCTGGATCTGCTCGCGCTGGTAGCTGTCGACCGCGTCCCACTTGTTGATGGCGATGACCACCGCGCGGCCCGATTCGAGGATGTAGCCGGCGATGTGCGCGTCCTGGTCGGTCACGCCCTGCGTCGCGTCGAGCAGCAGCAGCACGACGTTGGCCGATTCGATGGCCTGCAGCGTCTTGACGACCGAGAATTTCTCGATCGCCTCGAACACCTTGCCGCGCCGGCGTAGCCCGGCCGTGTCGATCAGCTCGAAGCGCTGTCCGTTGCGTTCGAAGGGCACCGAGATGGCATCGCGCGTGGTACCCGGCAGGTCGAAGGCGACCAGTCGCTCCTCGCCCAGCCAGGTGTTGATGAGCGTGGACTTGCCGACGTTGGGCCGGCCGGCCACCGCCAGCTTGATGGGCTTGAGCTCGCCGTCGTCCTCGTCGTCCTCGGGCTCGGGCAGCTGCAAGGGCTCCAGGGCCAGCTCCACCAGGTCGCGGATGCCCTGCCCGTGCGCGGCCGACACCCCATGGACGTCGCCCAGGCCGAGTTCGTAGAAGTCGACCAGCTTGGTGCCGTCGTGCATGCCCTCGGCCTTGTTGGCCACCAGCACGCAGGGCTTGCCGAGCCGCCGCAATTCATTGGCGATGTCGTGGTCCTGTGCCGACAGGCCCTCGCGCGCATCGACCACGAACACCACCACGTCGGCCTCGGCCACGGCCTGTCGGGTCTGCCGGGCCATCTCCTTGAAGATGCCGCTGCCCGCATCAGGCTCGAAACCCCCGGTGTCGATCACGATGAACTCGTGCCGGCCCAGGCGGCCGTTGCCGTAGTGGCGGTCGCGCGTCAGGCCGGCGAAGTCGGCGACGATGGCGTCGCGCGTCTGCGTCAGCCGGTTGAACAGGGTCGATTTGCCGACATTGGGACGGCCGACCAAGGCGATGACGGGCTTCATGTCCGGATTCCTCGCTGCGTCACGGCCGGGGCCGCGCTGTTCGATGCGCTATTGCGTGTGTCGGTGTTCAAGACGTTATTCCGGGCGGAAGCCGTACACGCCGCCGTTGCGGGTGACGACGACCACCGTGTTGCCGGCCAGCACCGGCGCGGCCGCGATGGCCGAGCCATCGGTCGCCATCCGGTTGAGCGGCGTGCCGTCCTCGCGCGACAGAAAATGGACCAGGCCCGTGTTGTCGCCGATGATCAGCGACCGGCCCACCGCCAGCGGTGCGCTCAGGGTACGGTAGCGCAGTTGCTCCGAAACCCAGGCGCGTTCGCCATCGGCGCGGCGCCAGGCGATCACCTTGCCGTCGGCCTCGGTGCCGAAGACGAAGCGGTCGTCGCCCGAGACGCCTTCGGCGCTCACCGCCGGCTTGCTCCACATCAGCATGCCGCGCGCCGTGTCGACGCAGCCGACGCTCGCGTAGTAAGCCCGCGCGCAGACCGTGTCGCCGACCCGGCTCGCGCCGCCGGTCAGGTCCACCAGCCGCTCGACGTCATTGGTGCCACGCGGCGCGGCGATCGGCGCCTCCCAGCGCGACGCGCCATTGGCCGGATTGGTGCCGACCAGCCGTCCGCCGATGCCGCTGACCAGCGTGTCGCCCACAGCGAGCAGCACGCCGCCCTTGCGCAGTACCAATGCATCGGGCGTGCGGGTCTGGCTCCACAGGCGTCGCCCGCTCTGGCCGTCGTAGGCGCTCAGCGTGCGGTCGGCGGTCTGCACGAACACGCGGCGCCCGGCCACCAGCGGCGCCGTGTAGGTTTCGGCGGTGAGCTGCTGTTTCCACAACACCTTGCCCCCCTCCAGTGCGACCAGTTCATTGCTGGTGGTGACCACCGCGCTGAGCGAACCGTCGCTGCCGACTCCGGCCTCGATCGGCGCGCCGGGGCTGGCGCGCCCGCTTTCCTGGCCCGTGCGCGCATCGATCGCGACCACCGTGCCATCGCTCGCGGCCACCGTCAGTACATCGCCGCTGACCTGCGCCTGCAGCGGAAACCTGACCTGCGGGATCTTGAGGCTCCAGGCCTGGCGCACCCCCAGCAGCGGCACATTGGCGGGCAGCTCGGCAGGCTTGGGCTTGTCGGCTCCCGTGGAGCAGGCCGCCAGCGCCGCTATCAAAACAATAGCTGTACCCGCACGCAGGACGGACGCCGGTGACACAAAACGCTTGGAATTCATGGCTGGGTCTTGACGGAAGATACGGTGGCGGGTGCGGTGGCGAGCAGGCTTTTCGGATCGACCCCGACCGCGTTCAGCTTGATTTCGACCAAGCGGCGGTAGCCGGCGTCGGACGGGAAGGCCGTCCAGGCTTTCTGGTATTCGGCCCGGGCTTCGTCGCGCTTGCCCTGCAGCAGATAGATGTCGCCCTTGCGGTCGGCCACCAGGGGTTCGAATTCCTTGGGAAAGCCGGCGGCGAGTTGCTTCAGCGCCTCGTCGTAGGCCTTGGCATCGAGCAGTTCGCTCGCCAGCCGCAGCCGGGCGATCGCCTGGTAGCCCGGGTCGACCGCGTGCTCGGCCACCCAGCCGAGCGAGGCGCGTGCCGCCTCGGCGTTGCCCTTTTCATGCTGCGCCTTGGCGGCGGCGAGGCCGGCCTGCTGCGCGTAGGGCGTGCGCTCGAAGCGGGCCTTCATGTCGTTGAAGGCGCGCTCGACACGTGCCGTGTCGCCGGCCTGCGCACTGCGCTCTACCTCGTCGAACAGAACCGCCGCCTGCGCCGCCTTGCTGCGCTGGAAATACTGCCAGCCGTTCCACGCCACGAAGGCGCCGGCGACCAGCAGAACGGCCCAGGTGATCAGTGTGCCGTAGGTGTTCCAGAAATGCTTGAGCTGGTCGAGCTGTTCCTGTTCTTCGAGATCGAGATGGGTTGCCATGCGCTGTCAGTGTTGGGGAGCCGGCGATTGTAGGGTGGCGGCCCAAGCGGCCACATCAGCTAGCGGGCGGGCGATCTGGGCGCCGCCGCCGTCGCGCAGCGCCTTGACCGTGACCTCGCCGCGCGCCAGCTCGTCGGCGCCGAAGACCAGCGCATGCGCGGCGCCGCTGGCATCGGCCTTCTTGAACTGCGACTTGAAGCTGCCCAGCCCGTCGGCCGTCGCGCCGTGCATCTGCACCCGCACGCCGGCTTCCCGCAGTTGCTGCAACGTGCGAAGCGCCACGGGCATGGCAGCGGCGTCGGGCACCACGGCGTAGGCGTCGGGTGCCGGCACGGGCACCGCGGCGCCCTGCTCCTTCACCAGGTCGAGCACGCGCTCGACTCCGAGCGCCCAGCCGACCGCCGGCGCCGGCTTGCCGCCGATTTGCACGATCAGGTCGTCGTAGCGCCCGCCCGCGCACACCGTGCCCTGCGCGCCGAGCCGGTCGGTGACGAACTCGAACACCGTAAGGTTGTAGTAATCGAGCCCCCGCACCAGCCGCGGATTGACCGTGTAGCCGATGGCGTTGGCGTTGAGGATGGCCTTGAGCCCGTCGAAGTGCGCGAGCGACTCGGCGCCCAGGAAGTCGATCAGCCGCGGCGCCGCCTCGACCACCTCCTTCATGGCCGGGTTCTTGGTGTCGAGGATACGCAGCGGATTGCTGTGCAGACGGCGTTTCGCGTCCTCGTCGAGCCGGTCGGCATGGCGCTCGAGGTGTGCGATCAGCTGCGCCCGGTGCAGCGCGCGCTCGGCCGGCTGGCCCAGGCTGTTGAGCTCCAGCCGCACGTCGTCCAGGCCGATGGCCTTCCACAGCGCGGAGGCCAGCAGGATCAGCTCGGCGTCGACCTCCGGCCCGGCGAAGCCCAGCGCCTCGGCGCCGATCTGGTGGAACTGTCGGTAGCGCCCGCGCTGCGGCTTTTCGCGGCGGAACATCGGACCGGTGTACCAGAGCCGCTTGGGGCCGTCGTACAGCAGGTTGTGCTCGGCCACGGCGCGCACCACGCCGGCGGTGTTCTCGGGGCGCATCGCCAGGTGCTCGAACTGCCCGTGCTTGTCGGAGCGGTCCTCGAAGGCGTACATCTCCTTCTCGACGATGTCGGTCACCTCGCCGATGCCACGCACGAACAGCGCCGTGTGCTCCAGGATCGGCGTGCGGATGTTGCGGTAGGCGTAGCGCGCCATCAGCTCGCGCACGGTCGCCTCCAGCCATTCCCAGCGCGCTGACTCGGGCGGCAGGATGTCGTTCATGCCCTTGACGGCGGAGAGCTTCTCGAACTTGGGTGCGGGCGCTTTCGCGCCGGCCGGTCTGGCCTGGGCTTCTTCTTTGAGGGGCATTGCGGAATTCAGGTCGTCGCGGCCGGTGCCGCAGCATGGCCGAAACGGTTTTCGATGTAGTTCTCGACCAGCTGGTGGAACTCGTTGGCGATGTTGTCGCCGCGCAGCGTCAGCGCCTTCTCGCCGTCGATGAAAACGGGGGCCGACGGCGTCTCGCCGGTGCCCGGCAGGCTGATGCCGATGTCGGCGTGCTTGCTCTCGCCCGGGCCGTTGACGATGCAGCCCATGACGGCCACCTTGAGCTTTTCGACGCCCGGGTATTTGCCGCGCCACACCGGCATCTGCAGACGCAGGTAGTCGTCGATCTGCTTGGCCAGTTCCTGGAACGTGGTGCTGGTGGTGCGGCCGCACCCCGGGCAGGCCGTCACGCTCGGCACGAAGGCGCGCAGCCCCAGCGCCTGCAGGATCTCGGCGGCGATCACCACTTCCTGCGTGCGCGCCTCGCCCGGCTGTGGCGTGAGCGAGACGCGGATGGTGTCGCCGATGCCTTCCTGCAACAGGATCGACAGTGCCGTGGCCGACGCCACGGTGCCCTTGGTGCCCATGCCGGCTTCGGTCAGGCCCAGGTGCAGCGCATGGTCGCAGCGCCGCGCCAGCTCGCGGTAGACCGAGACCAAGTCCTGTACGCCGCTGACCTTGCAACTCAGGATGATCTGGTCGCCGTTCATGCCCATCGATTCGGCCAGGCGGGCGGAATCGATGGCCGAAGTGACCAGCGCCTCGTACATCACCGACCTGGCATCCCACGGCACAGGGCGCCGGCTGTTCTCGTCCATCAGGCTCGCCAGCAGCTCCTGGTCGAGGCTGCCCCAGTTCACGCCGATGCGCACCGGTTTGTTCCAGCGCATGGCCGCATCGATCATCTGGCCGAACTGGCGGCCGCGCTTGTCGCCCTTGCCCACGTTGCCGGGATTGATGCGGTACTTGCTGAGCGCTTCGGCGCAGGCCGGGTAGTCGCTCAGCAGGCGATGTCCGTTGTAGTGGAAGTCGCCTATCAGCGGCACGTCGACACCCATGCGGTCGAGCTGCTCGCGGATGTAGGGCACCTGCTCCGCGGCCTCGGGCGTGTTGACAGTCAGGCGCACCATCTCGGAGCCGGCCAGGGCGAGTTCCTTGACCTGGATCGCGGTGCCGATGGCGTCCACTGTGTCGGTGTTGGTCATGGACTGGATGCGCACCGGCGCATCGCCGCCGACCGTCACGACGCGCGCTCCCCAGGCCACCCGCGCCTGGCGCGAGCGGCGTTCCCTGGGCGCCGCCGGCTCGATGGGCCGGCCCTGCGGCGCAGACGATGACATTTCGTTCATGGCTTGACCTCGAAGCGTGCCGTGTTGCCCACGCGCACGAAGGGTTTCAGATCGAAAGGCCGGCCGCGTACCTGCACGTCCACGCTCGCGGCGCGCTCCACCACCACCGACAGCGGCGGGATGCC
>JAQGLP010000434.1 GCA_028292835.1 Variovorax sp. | reverse complement strand
CAGCACCTCATCGACGCTGTGCGCTGCAGGGTCGCCCTGGTAGGCCGCGATCACGTCGCTGTCGAGCAGCCGGCGAATGTCGGGCAAGGCCGCGCCAAAAGCGTGCACGGCCCCGCGCGCCTGGGCGTCGACCTCCGCTTCCCGGCGCGGCGCATGTCGCCCGATGTAGTGAAGTTCCAGCCGCGCCTGCTCGAGCAAGGCGTGCAATGCGGCATCCAGCGTGTGCGCGACGTAGAAGTCCTCCCCGTCATGGCGCAGATCGGACGGGCCCAGCCGCATCGGGAAGAGAGCTCCCTTGAGCTGTTCGATCACGCCAGAAAGTGCTTCGCGCGACGGGAATTCCCGGCCGGCCGGCAGGCTCGCGCGGACGCTTTTGTGCATCACGCCATTCGCCACGCACACTGCGCAGCGCGCCGACCAACTGGTCGACATCGAATCCCAGCATTTTTTTCCTTCTTGATGGTGGGTACATCCGGGCGCGCTCGTGATGGCGCGTCCCGCGTTCAGTCCTGAATCCAGGGCAGTCTGTGGAAACGCCAGCCGTCGGCAACGCCACGGTGCTGATCGGTGTCGATCTCGCCCTCGAAACCCTCCAGCACGTTGAAGACATGGCTGAAGCCGGCCTTCGCAGCGGCCTCGGCGGCGAGCGCCGAGCGTTTGCCACTGCGGCACAGCAGCAGAACCACCGCATCCTTGCCGCCGTCCTTGGCCAGCTTCGCTTCCAGTTCCCGCACGAAGCGGGGGTTGCGCGTGAGCGCGGTGCCCGTGGCCCAGGGCACGTGCAGGCTGCCGGGCACGTGTCCCACGAACTTTCGCTCCTCGCTCGAACGCACGTCGACCAACACTGCTTCGTGCCGCTGAACGAGTTGCCATGCGACCGGCGGCACGACGCCACCGGCAAAGGGCAGGTTCTGTTGCTCCGCCAGAGTCTGGGCTTGCTCCAGCGCTGCCGGCAGCGCAAGGGTTTCGACCTCCAATGACATAAAAATGCTCCGTTGTTTGAGGGGACTTGCTCGTCTTCGCCCTGATGTGGTGATCACTCTAGGCAGAAGCACAGCCGGCACAAACGAATAAAAAGTCAATTCTTAACAACTATTAGATATATAACCCTGTCGGCTAATACAGCGAGCCACGGTCGGCACAGGTCGCGCAAGGTTCTAACCCTCGGATGCGGTCGGGATGCGGCACCACTGCAAGCGACGCGCCCGGGATACGTGCGCTGTAGCGCGATACCGAACCCTCGATCCGTCAAGGCCGCAACGTAACGCAGTCGATGCGGCCCACCGTCTGGCCGCGTCGTTAGCTGGAAAACAGACGAGACGTCGTCGCAGCTTTTTTATGGACGGAGAGAACGCGTTCTTCGCTGAATGCACTCATTGGCGTCGTCTCCTCAAGCGGCCGACGGCACGGGGATCGCATCCGCGCCATCGGTTGTCGGCGTGGCTGGCTTGATCGCCTGAACTGCGCGGCCATATGACGTTTCGGCAGATGATCGGCTGCGCCGGACGGTTTCTTGGGGCCAGTGGCGCCCGAGGTTGTGCGTGTTACGCGTCGCTGAGAAGCTGGCGAATTCGAACGGCTTCTCGGTGGCGTCGAGTGCGATCTGCGTCGTCAGGATCTTGGCCTCTGCGACCGCGATCGCAGTGCGTGCGCTCGATGCGACGGTCAAGGGTTTGCACGCGACGACCCATGAATCCTCGCAGAATTGGCCGGTGGCAATCAAAACACCTTCGCAACCCAGTTCGTCAGCCGCCTGCGCGACCTGCCGCAGATAGCGGTGGCTGACGCCGTGCGCTGTACGGTGCCCAGGTCGCGGCTGTTGTCATGGGTCACCGCCCACTGCGCTGTCTACCGATACACCTTCCGCCTGTACCACGCTGCGTCGCGCCTGCGATTGCGCGTCCACCCGTTCGAACTGGATAAGCGCCCATGAGTGGCGCCGAGTCGATCCCGGCGTCCGCATGGATACGACGACAACGACAATCCTTTGATTTCATTGAGATTTTGGTGGGCGGTGGAGGTTTCGAACCTCCGACCCCAGCAGTGTGAATGCTGTGCTCTACCCCTGAGCTAACCGCCCTTGCGGGATTCGCTGCTGCGAACCCGCCAAATCATCCGGGGAAAGTCTTGTTTCGCTGGTTGCGAAACGTTCCCGGGAAGCCTTCAATTATGCCACAGTTCGGCTGGCGATCTGACGAAACAGCGTGCGACCGTGGCTCGATTTGTCGAGTTGCCCCAACACCGCCTCGTGCGCCGCGACTTCGTCCTCCGCCGCCACAATCACCGGCAATTCGAAACGGCGCAAATCGACCGCCACGACAACGCCGTGGCGGGGCTCGTCCGCGCTCACGTCGATCAGCAACGCATCCTGCCCGCGCGTGAGGTTGATGTAGACATCGGCCAGCAGTTCGGCGTCGAGCAGTGCGCCGTGCAGGGTGCGGTTGGAGTTGTCGACCTCCAGCCGGTCGCACAGCGCATCGAGCGAATTGCGCTTGCCGGGGAACATCGCCTTGGCCATGGCCAGCGTGTCGGTCACCTCGCCGACGAAGCTAGCCAGCGGCGGGTGGCCGGCCAGTTCCAGCTCCTTGTTGAGAAAGCCCACGTCGAACGCCGCGTTGTGGATGATGAGCTCGGCGCCGCTCAGGTACTCGATCACCTCGTGGGCCACCTCGGCGAACTTCGGCTTGTCGCGCAGGAACTCGTTGCTGATGCCGTGCACCTTCAGCGCGTCTTCGTGGCTGTTGCGCCCGGGGTTCAGGTAGAAGTGTAGGTTGCGACCGGTCAGCTTTCGATTGAACAGCTCGACGCAGCCCAGTTCGATCACCCGATCGCCGTTCTCGGCGGACAGGCCGGTGGTTTCGGTGTCGAGGACGATCTGGCGACTCATCAGTGGATCTCCTTGGCGTGGTTGATCGAGTACTTGGGGATTTCGACCGTCACGTCGGCCTGCGCCAGGATGGCCTGGCAGCTCAGGCGCGATTGCGGCTCCAGGCCCCAGGCGCGGTCGAGCAGGTCTTCCTCGCTGTCGTCAGCCTCGTTGAGCGAAGCGCCGCCCTGTCGCACGATGACGTGGCAGGTCGTACAGGCGCAGCTCATATCGCAGGCGTGCTCGATGTTGATCTTGTGGTCGAGCAGCGCCTCGCAGATCGAGGTGCCGGCCGGCGCCGTGATTTCGGCGCCCTCGGGACAGTATTCGGCGTGCGGAAGGATCTTGATGGTGGGCATCGGGTGGCTCTAGAGGGATTCGATCTGGCGGCCGGCCAGCGCGCGCGCGATGCCGTGGTTCATCCGCTCGGCGGCGAAGGCCTCGGTGCCGGCGGCCAGGGCCTGGGTCGCGGCCTCGACGCCGGCGGCATCGGCTTCGGCGCGTGCGTTGCGCAAGGCTTTCATCAGCCCGTCGATGGCGGCGCGCTCGCCGGCGCCGAGCAGGTCGCCGTCGGTATCGAGCGCGCTCTGCGTGGCCAGCAGCATGCGGTCGGCGTCGACGCGGGCTTCGGCCAGCGCACGCGCATGTATGTCGGCGTCGACGGTGGAAAAACTCTCCCGCAGCATGGCCGCGATCTGCTCGTCCGACAGGCCGTAGGAGGGCTTCACGCTCACATTCGCCTCGACGCCGCTGCCCTGCTCCTTCGCGCTCACGCTCAGCAGGCCGTCGGCGTCGACGGTGAAGGTGACGCGGATGCGCGCCGCGCCCGCCACCATCGGCGGAATGCCGCGCAGCTCGAAGCGCGCCAAGCTACGGCAGTCGGCGACCAGGTCGCGCTCGCCCTGCACCACGTGCAGCGCCATTGCGGTCTGGCCGTCCTGGTAGGTCGTGAAGTCCTGTGCCATGGCGCACGGGATGGTCTGGTTGCGCGGCACGATGCGCTCGACCAGCCCGCCCATGGTTTCGAGGCCGAGCGACAGCGGGATGACGTCGAGCAGCAGCAGGTCGTCCGCGCCGCCGTTGCCCGCCAGCTGGTGCGCCTGGATCGCGGCGCCCAGCGCCACCACCTCGTCCGGGTTCAGGTTGGTGAGCGGCTCGCGGCCGAAGAAATCAGCCATGGCACGGCGCACCTGTGGCATGCGCGTGGCGCCGCCCACCAGCACGATGCCCTGCAGGTCGGCGGGCGCGAGCCGCGCGTCACGCAGGGCCTTGCGCACCGCGGCGACGGTGCGCGCCGTGAGATTCGACGTTGCCGCATCGAACTGCTCTCGGTCCAGCTCGAATCGGGTTCCGGCCCCCGCCAGTTCTACGGAGAATGCTATTGAATCCATAGCAGACAGGGATTCCTTGGCGGACCGCGCGGCCGCCAGCATGGCGGCCTTGTCGGCGTCGCTGGAAATGGTCAAACCGGCCTGCGCCAGCACGAAATCGGCCAGCGCATGGTCGTAGTCGTCGCCGCCGAGCGCCGAGTCGCCCCCGGTGGCGACGACTTCGAAAACGCCCTGCGTCAGCCGCAGAATCGAGATGTCGAAGGTGCCGCCTCCCAGGTCGTAGATCGCATAGACGCCTTCGCTCGCGTTGTCCAGGCCGTAGGCGATGGCGGCGGCGGTGGGCTCGCTGATCAGGCGCAAGACGTTCAGGCCGGCCAGCTGGGCCGCGTCCTTGGTGGCCTGGCGCTGGCCTTCGTCGAAGTACGCAGGCACCGTGATGACGGCGCCGTACAGCTCGTCGTCGAAGGTGTCCTCGGCGCGGTGGCGCAAGGTCGCAAGGATTTCCGCGCTCACTTCGACCGGCGATTTCTCGCCCGCCGCAGTCCGCACCTTGACCATGCCGGCGTCGCCAACCAGGTGGTAGGCCAGCGCGTCACGGTTGGCGATGTCGTGCAGGCCGCGCCCCATCAGCCGCTTGGCCGAGGTGATGGTGTTGGCCGGATCTGTGGCGCGCGCCGCCAGCGCATCGAAGCCGATCTGGCGGCGCTCGGCGTCGAGGTAGCGCACGGCCGAAGGCAGCAGCACCCGGCCGGCAGCATCGGGCAGGCATTCGGCCACGCCGTTGCGCACCGCCGCGACCAGCGAATGCGTGGTGCCGAGGTCGATGCCGACCGCAATGCGGCGCTGGTGCGGATCGGGCGCTTGGCCCGGCTCTGAAATCTGTAGCAATGCCATGTGTTTTCAACCCTCCCACTGATCGGATTTGGCCTCGATGTCCTGCGCGAAACGCTCGATGAACATGAGCGCCCTCACCTGGCGCGCGGCGGCCGGGAAATCGCCCTTTTCGTCGATCAGCCGATCGAGCGACGCCAGTGCGCGTGCGCGCGCCGCCTCGACCTCCGAACGCAACCCGTCCAGCGCGGCGCCATCCTGCGCATCGTCGAGCGCCTCGCGCCATGCCATCTGCTGCATAAGGAAGTCCGCAGGCATCGCGGTGTTGTGTTCGGCATGGATCGGCGCACCGTTGAGCTCGCACAGGTAGGTCGCGCGCCTGACCGGGTCCCGCAGCCGCTGGTAGGCCTCGTTAATGCGCACCGACCACTGCATCGCCACGCGCTGCGCCGGGGCGCCGCGCGCCGCAAAACGATCGGGGTGCGCTTCGCGCTGGAGTTCCTTCCAGCGCGCATCCAGCGTCGCGCGGTCCTGCGCGAAGCTCGCCGGCACGGCAAAGAGTCGAAAATCGGTGTCGTTGAGATTCATGGCGATAAAAAGCCGCCAGCACATGACATGGTGGCGGCTCCGGCGCGCGGCCAGCGGGATGTCAGATGCGGAAGCTCTCGCCGCAGCCGCAGCGGTCGCGTTCTTTAGGGTTGATGAACTTGAAGCCCTCGTTGAGGCCTTCGCGCACGAAGTCGAGCTGCGTGCCGTCGAGGTAGGCCAGGCTCTTGGGATCGACCAGCACCTTGACGCCATGGTCCTCGAACACCACATCCTCGGGCGCGAACTCATCCACGTACTCGAGCTTGTAAGCCAGACCCGAGCAGCCTGTGGTCTTGACGCCCAGCCGCACGCCCACGCCCCTGCCCCGTTTCCCGAGGTAGCGGGTGACATGGCGCGCGGCCGCTTCGGTCAGGGTCACGGCCATGTCAGTGGACGGCTTCGGCCGCGATCGCGGCGCCGTGCTTCTGCTTGTAGTCGCTCACAGCCGCCTTGATGGCGTCCTCGGCCAGGATCGAGCAATGGATCTTGACCGGCGGCAGCGCCAATTCCTCGGCGATCTGTGCGTTCTTGAGCGCGGCGGCCTGATCGAGCGTCTTGCCCTTGACCCACTCGGTCACGAGCGAGGACGAGGCGATGGCCGAGCCGCAGCCGTAGGTCTTGAAGCGCGCATCCTCGATCACGCCGGTGTCCGGGTTGACCTTGATCTGCAGCTTCATGACGTCGCCGCAGGCCGGGGCGCCCACCATGCCGGTGCCCACCGTGTCGTCGCCCTTTTCGAAGGAGCCGACGTTGCGCGGATTTTCGTAGTGGTCGATGACCTTGGATGAATATGCCATGGGATTACCTCCTGAATTTCGTTAGTGAGCCGCCCACTGGATCGTGCTCAGGTCGACGCCGTCCTGAAACATTTCCCACAGCGGGCTGAGTTCGCGCAGCTTGGCGACGTTGTGCTTGATGGTCGAGATCGCGTAGTCGATCTCTTCCTCGGTCGTGAAGCGGCCGATCGTCATGCGCAGGCTGCTGTGCGCCAGTTCGTCGCTGCGGCCGAGCGCGCGCAGCACGTAGCTGGGCTCCAGGCTGGCCGAGGTGCAGGCCGAGCCGCTCGACACCGCCAGGCCCTTGATCCCCATGATCAGCGACTCGCCCTCGACGTAGTTGAAGCTGATGTTGAGGTTGTGCGGCACGCGGTGCTCGAGGTCGCCGTTGATGAAGACCTGTTCGATGTCCTTCAATCCGTCGAGCAGGCGCTTTTGGAGGCTGCTGGCCCGGGCGATGTCGTCCTGCATTTCCAGCCGGGCGATGCGGAAGGCCTCGCCCATCCCGACGATCTGGTGCGTCGGCAGGGTGCCCGAGCGCATGCCGCGTTCGTGGCCGCCGCCGTGCATCTGGGCTTCCAGCCGTACGCGAGGCTTGCGTCGCACGTAGAGTGCGCCGATGCCCTTGGGGCCGTAGGTCTTGTGCGAAGCCAGGCTCATCAGGTCGATCGGCAGCTTCTTGATGTCGATCTCGACCTTGCCCGTGGCCTGCGCCGCGTCGACGTGAAAGATCACGCCCTTCTCGCGGCAGATGTTGCCCAGCGCCACCACGTCCTGGATCACGCCAATCTCGTTGTTGACGAACATCACGCTCGCCAGGATGGTGTCGGGACGGATCGCCGCCTTGAACGTTTCGAGGTCGAGCAGGCCGTTTTCCTGCACTTCGAGGTACGTCACCTCGAAGCCCTGGCGCTCCAGCTCGCGCATGGTGTCGAGCACGGCCTTGTGCTCGGTGCGGACGGTGATCAGGTGCTTGCCCTTGCCCTTGTAGAAATGGGCGGCGCCCTTGATCGCCAGGTTGTTCGATTCGGTGGCGCCCGAGGTCCAGACGATCTCGCGCGGGTCGGCGCCGATCAGCTCCGCCACCTGCACGCGCGCCTTCTCCACCGCCTCTTCGGCCTCCCAGCCCCAGGCGTGGCTGCGCGACGCGGGGTTGCCGAAGTGCTCGCGCAACCACGGAATCATTGCATCGACGACTCGCGGATCGACCGGCGTGGTCGCGCCGTAGTCGAGGTAGATCGGGAAATGGGGTGTGACGTCCATGGCTGGCTTGGAAAATGGTTATTTCAAACACGGTGCCGCAGGCACCTGCGGATCACGACTTGGCGAAGGCGTTGCCCAGGGCAAACACCGAGTTCGGCGCATTGACGCTGATCGGCTTGACCAACGGCTGGCTCGTATTGGCGCGCTTGACGGAGGGCTTGTTCTCGTCCGTGACGCCCTTGGCGATCTGGTCGTCGACCAGCTTCTGCAGCGTGACCGAGTCGAGGAACTCGACCATGCGCTGGTTCAGCGAAGCCCAGAGCTCGTGCGTCATGCAGCGGCCGGCCTCACCGAGGCAGTTTTCCTTG
>JAQGLP010000422.1 GCA_028292835.1 Variovorax sp. | reverse complement strand
GCATGGGCGTGGCCGTCGGCGAGGCCGGCGGCGGGGCGCCGTCGATTTCGATGATCGCCGACCACTACCCGCCGCAGCAGCGCGGGCGCGCCATGAGCGTGTACATGCTGGGGCCGCAGCTGGGCATCCTGTTCGGCCTCACGCTGGGCGGCTGGATCGCCCAGCACCACGGCTGGCGCACCGCCTTCCTGTGGATGTCGGTTCCGGGCATGCTGGCCGCGCTGCTGCTGCGCTTCAGCGCGGTCGAGCCGCGCCGCGGCCAGTGGGACATCGCCGGCAGCGCGACGGCCGGCGTGGCGGCAGAGCCGCTCGGCGTGCTGCTGCGCGACCTGTGGGCCTCGCGCGCGTTTGTGCGTATCACGCTGGCCTGCCTGCTGATGGGTTTTACCGGCTACGGCATCGGCATCTGGACGCCGGCCTTCCTGGTGCGCTCGCACGGCATGACGCTGCAGGGCGCGGGCATCGTGATGGGCCTGGTCGGCGGCATCTTTGCGGCGACGGGCGCGCTAACCAGCGGCTGGCTCAGCGACAAGCTGGGCAAGCGCGATGCGCGCTGGCGCATCGGCGTGCCGCTGCTGGGCTGCTTGCTGTCGCTGCCCAGCGGGGTGGCGTTCTACCTGATGCCGGCCGGCGGCGCTTGGCAAGTAGGCACCATGCTGGTGCCGCACGCAGTGGCGTTCTACGTGTTGTTTGCCTTTACTGCCGTGTGGTGGACAGCCCCGGTCTACGCGGTGCTGGCCGAGTTGGTTCCAGCGCACCGCCGCTCCTCGGGCATGGCGATCTTCAACCTCGGCATCACCATGCTGGGCGGCGGCCTGGGCCCGCTGCTAGTGGGCATGCTCAGCGACCTGCTGGTGCCGCATTTCGGCAACGAGGCGCTGCGCTGGGCGCTGGCCATCACCACCGCCAGCTGCTTCCTGCTGGGCATGCTGGCCTTTGCCTGGACGCTCAGGCCCTACGCCGCCGAGAGGCTGGTGCCCGCGGCCGCACCCCTGCCGGCAGCAGCGCCCGTGGCGGCAGCCAGCGCCTGAACATGCCTGCCAGCCGTCACCCGGCGGACCGCTGGCCTTTTTTCTAAAGATCGGGCTCCTCTGATGAACATGCACCTGAACCAGCCCGACGGCGCCGTCGACCACGGCCAAGCCCAGCCATGACGAAGCCGCACGCCAGCGCCTCGTCGCCCGGCTACACCCTCCTGATCCTGACGCTGCTGGCGGCGCTGGCCTTCATGGACCGGCAGATCCTGGCGGTGCTGATCCAGCCGGTCAAGCTCGAGTTCGGCCTGTCCGACCTGCAGATTGGCCTGGTCACCGGGCTGGGTTTTGCGCTGACCTTTGGCCTGCTGGGCGTGCCGCTGGGCCGCCTGGCCGACCGCCGCGAGCGCCGCAGCCTGGTGGCCTGGTGTCGGGGCGCCGGCGGCCTTCTGGCGGCGCTGGGCGGCGCCTCGGGAGGGTTCTGGTCGCTGATGTTCACGCGCGGCGGCGGCGCGCTCAGCGATGCCGGCGGCACGCCCGCCTCGATGTCCATGCTGGCCGACCTGTACCCGCCGGCGCAACGCTCGCGGGCCATGAGCGTGCTCAGTGCCGGCAGCAGCCTGGGCGCGCTGATGGCGCTGGTGCTGGGCGCTTGGCTGGCCCAGCACCATGGCTGGCGCGTCACGGTGGTGGTAGCCGGCAGCGGCTCGCTGCTGCTGGCGCTGCTGCTGCACTGGAGCGTGCGCGAGCCGCTGCGCGTGGTGACGGCGCAGGCCTCCCAAGCCGCGGCCGACGCGCCTCAGCGCGGCGCCATGGCCGCCATCTGGGCCGAGCCGGTCACGCGCTGGCTGATCGTCGGCGCGGCCTGCACCCTGCTGGCGGCCTATTCGTTCGGCGCCTGGAACATCGCCCTGATGGTGCGGCACCACGGACTGTCGCTGCAGGACGCCGGCTGGATTTCGGGCGCGGCGGCGCTGAGCTCGATCGTCGGTGGACTCATTTCAGGCTCGCTGACCGACCGCTTGGCGCGCCGCGACCTGCGCTGGCAGTTGGGCGTGCCGGTGCTGGGCCTGGGTCTGGCCCTGCTCTGCGGGCTGGCCTACCTGCTGCTGCCGGCCGGCGCGCTGCTGCCAGCCACCCTGCTGATGGTGGTCTTCTCCTTCTTCCTGCCCTGGTGGGTAGCGCCCACCTATGCAGCCCTAAGCCTGGTCGTACCCAGCCAACGCCGCGCCACCGCCAACGCCATGGTGCTGCTGGCCGGTGCCATCGTGGGCAATGGCATGGGTCCTGTCCTGACCGGCTGGCTGAGCGATGTGCTCAGCGCCCGCCTGGGCGGCGACAGCCTGCGCTATGCGATGCTGGGCATGGTCAGCATGCTGCTGCCGGCCATGCTGGCCTTTGCCCGGGCCTTGCGCGCCTACCCGGCCGCGCATCGCAGCGCCCTGCATCCGGTGGTCGCATGAATGCCCTTCCGACGCAGTCACGCGTCTGCGCCAGCCAACCGGCCTCCCTGCCGCGCCGCGTCGACGATGCGCCAGAGCCACCCGGATCGATCGCCGAGGGCACTTTGCCGCGCTGGAAGATTATCTACCTCGCCCGGCTCAATCCGGCGCTGGCCGCCGGTGACTTTGCGCAGGCTTGGCGCGATCACTCG
>JAQGLP010000348.1 GCA_028292835.1 Variovorax sp. | reverse complement strand
TCTCCTGGTCCATCGAGCGCGAGACGAAGTCGCGCGGCGCCAGGTCCTTCAGGGTGGGCGCGTAGCGTTCCATGAAGCGCTCGCCGTTGCTGTTGAGCAGGATCGCGCCCTCGCCGCGGCAGCCTTCGGTCAGCAGCACGCCGGCGCCGGCCACGCCGGTCGGGTGGAATTGCCAGAACTCCATGTCCTCGAGCGGAATGCCGGCGCGCGCCGCCATGCCCAGACCGTCGCCGGTGTTGATGAAGGCATTGGTGGAGGCCTGGAAGATCCGCCCGGCGCCGCCGGTGGCCAGCAGCACGGTCTTGGCGTGCAGCACGTGCAGGTCGCCGGTTTCCATCTCGAGCGCGCTCACGCCCACCACGTCGCCCTCGGCGTCGCGGATCAGGTCGAGGGCCATCCACTCGACGAAGAAGTTGGTGCGGGCCTCGACGTTCTGCTGGTAGAGCGTGTGCAGCATCGCGTGGCCGGTGCGGTCGGCCGCGGCGCAGGCGCGCTGCACCGGCTTCTCGCCGTAGTTGGCGGTGTGGCCGCCGAAGGGGCGCTGGTAGATGGTGCCGTCGGGGTTGCGGTCGAACGGCATGCCGAAGTGTTCCAGCTCGTAGACCACCTTGGGCGCCTCGCGGCACATGAACTCGATCGCGTCCTGGTCGCCGAGCCAGTCGCCGCCCTTGATCGTGTCGTAGAAGTGGTAGTGCCAGTTGTCCTCGCTCATGTTGCCGAGCGAGGCGCCGACGCCGCCCTGCGCCGCCACGGTGTGCGAGCGGGTCGGGAATACCTTGGAGAGGACAGCCACATTGAGGCCGGCGCGCGCCAGCTGCAGCGAGGCACGCATGCCCGAGCCGCCGGCACCGACGATGACGACGTCGTACTTGCGGGTGGTGATCTGGTCTTTGGTGTAGGTCATGGGATTAGAGTCTCCAGAGCACTTGAATGGCCCAACCCGCGCAACCGACAAGCCAGACGATGGTGAAAATCTGGAACACGAGCCGGATCGCGAGCGGCCGGATGTAATCCATCGAGACATCGCGCATGCCGACCCACGTGTGGTAGGCCATCGCGACGATCACGGTGAAGGTCAGCACCTTCATCCACTGCGCGGCGAAGATGCCGGACCAGGCGTCGTAGCCGATCGGACCGCGGCCGAGCAGCAGCTGCGCCAGCACGATGAGGGTGAAGAGGGCCATCAGACCCGCCGTGATGCGCTGGGCGAGCCAGCTGCTGAGGCCGTAATGCGCCCCGACGACGAGGCGCTTGGAACCGTAGTTCACTGCCATGGGAGTTTTCCTTGCTTTATTTTGAAACCGGGGCGGCGCGGGCGGCTCAGTAGAGTCCGAACAGCTTGGCGCCGAGCACCACGGTCAGCACGATGCTCAGCACCAGCGTGACCAGCGCCGAAGTGCGGCTGGCCTGCCGGGTGAGAGCCGCGTGGCTGGTGTCCATCCACAGGTGGCGCAGGCCCGCGATGAAGTGGTGCAGGATGGCCCAGACCAGCGCCAGCGCCACTAATTTGATGAACCAGCCCGGCACCCAGCCCAGCCCGTTGTTGAAGGCCCCCTTGAAGCGCGAAAAGGAGATTTCCGAGGAAAGCGAGGTGTCGAACATCCAGATGGTGAACGGCAGCAGCAGGAACATCAGCGCGCCGCTGATGCGGTGCAGGATCGAGACGATGGCCGCGGGCGGCATCCGGTAGGTGGTGAGGTCGCCGACGAGATTGATGTTGCGGAACTCCCGGCGCGCAGCCGGAGGACGGGAAGCAAGCTCGGTCATGAGAATGGCTTTCGTGGCGTTTACAAAAAGGCGGCGCGTTGTTTGCCGGAACGCAAACGACGCAAAATTCTATTGCAATGCAGCATTGCCAGGCTCACACAGGGCAAGCGGTCCGTACCACGGATCTTTTGCTATTAAAAAGATAGCTGGAGGCGCCCGCAGGACGCACGGCAAGGACATTTTGGATGGGTGTTTCATCCGAGGTCGTTGCGGTAGTGGCGCCGATCGGTGCGGTAGAGGCCGCGACGCAATTCCATGGGCGTGTCGCTGTAGGTGTAGGCCACGCGTTCCACGCTCAAGAGGGGTGTCGCGCAGGCGACTGCCAGCAGCGCCGCTTCCGGGGCATCGGGCAGCACGGCACGGATTTTTTCCTCGGCGCGCACCATGCGCACGCCGAATTCGGTCTCGAACAGCGCGTACATCGGCCCCGGCCAGGCCGCGAGCCGCTCCAGGGTCAGGCCCTTGAAGGGATCGCCCGGCAACCACAGGTCTTCAAGGATGGTCGGCACGCCGCCATAGGCCAGGACCCGGCGCACCTGCAGCACGGTGTCGCCGGCACGCAGCGCCAGCGAACGCGCCACGTCGGCGGCGGCGTGCTGCTGCCGGCAGGCGACGATGGTGCGCTCGGCCGGGCCGTCGCTGTCGATGTCGCCGCTGTCGGGCACCAGCTTCAGGAAGCGGTACTGCACGTGCTGCTCCGCATGCGTGGCCACGAAAGTGCCCTTGCCCTGGCGGCGCACCACCAAGTTATCGGCCGCCAGGGCGTCGATCGCCTTGCGCACCGTGCCCTGGCTCACGCGAAAACGCGCGGCCAGTTCGATTTCGCTCGGAATCGGCTCGCCCGGCTTCCACTCGCCCGCCTGCAGGCTTTGCAGGATGAGCGACTTGATCTGCTGGTAGAGCGGGCTGAATGATGGCGTCAGACCCGGCGCTTCAGCGACAGTGGAGGAGGAAAGGTGCATGGCGAGGGGACCCACGGGGCCGAACTGGCAACGTATGATGTTATCTTATATAAGACATAAGACGACTCTCGTCGGGGCGGCGATTGGGCATAAAATGCTTAGCGGTCTGTTCCCGTCCGAACAGGGCCCGTGCGGATCGAGCTGCACCCGCCCGGTCGGGCGCCCCGGCGCCATTCCCGTTTTTCCTCACCCCATTCCTGGAGTTTTCCCATGAGCAAAAAGCCCGTTCGCGTTGCCGTCACCGGTGCCGCCGGCCAAATCGGTTATGCCCTGCTGTTTCGCATCGCTTCTGGCGAAATGCTCGGCAAGGACCAGCCGGTCATCCTGCAACTGCTCGAAATCCCGGACGAAAAGGCCCAGAAGGCGCTCAAGGGCGTCATGATGGAATTGCAGGACTGCGCATTTCCGCTGCTCGTGGGCATGGAGGCGCACAGTGACCCGATGACGGCGTTCAAGGACGTCGACTACGCCCTGCTGGTGGGCTCGCGCCCGCGCGGCCCCGGCATGGAGCGCGCCGAGCTGCTGGCCGTCAACGGCCAGATCTTCATCGCGCAGGGCAAGGCGCTCAACGCCGTGGCCAGCCGCAACGTCAAGGTGCTGGTGGTCGGCAACCCGGCCAATACCAACGCCTACATCGCCATGAAGAGCGCGCCGGACCTGCCCCGCAAGAACTTCACCGCCATGCTGCGCCTGGACCACAACCGCGCCTTGAGCCAGGTCGCGGCCAAGACGGGCAAGCCGGTGGCCGACATCGAGAAGCTCACCGTCTGGGGCAACCACTCGCCTACGATGTACGCCGACTATCGCTTCGCCACCATCGGTGGCGAGAGCGTGGCCAAGATGATCAACGACCAGGAGTGGAACGCCAACACCTTCCTGCCGACCGTGGGCAAGCGCGGCGCCGCCATCATTGAGGCGCGGGGCCTGTCCTCGGCCGCCTCGGCCGCCAATGCCGCCATCGACCACATGCGCGACTGGGCGCTGGGCACGAACGGCAAGTGGGTCACCATGGGCATCCCGTCGGACGGCCAGTACGGCATTCCGAAGGACACGATGTTCGGCTTCCCCGTGACCTGCGAGAACGGCGAATACAAGCTGGTCGAGGGCCTCGAGATCGACGCCTTCAGCCGGGAGCGCATCGAAAAGACGTTGAAGGAACTGCAGGACGAGCAGGCCGGCGTCGCCCACCTGCTGTGATGAGGCTCGCCCCCGGGCCTGCCCGCCTCGTGCGGCCGCTCACCCTCTGCCGGGGGCGCTGCCTGCGGTCCGGCGGAGCCGGTTCCGCGGTCGTCCCGGCACTGCGGAACGCGTACTTCGCCGCCTGATGGCTTCATCGACCCTGCCCGACTGCCGCTGCGAGGACGAGCGCGACATGGCGCGAACACAGCCGTGACGACCTTGGCGACAGCATCCCTTCATCCTCGCGATGTGCTGCTCGGCGCGCAGGCCGGCGCCGTCGTCCTGCCGGTGTGCGACCACTACAGCGGCGTCGAGGCGCGCATGCGCAAAAGCCTCGCGCTGCAGGCCGAGATGGCCGCGGAGTTCGGGACGTGCGTGTTCGACGTCACGCTCGACTGCGAGGACGGCGCCCCGGTGGGCGGCGAGGCCGAGCACGCGGCGCTGGTGGCCGAACTGGCGCTGGGCGCGGCGCCCGGCATGCGGGTGGGGGCGCGCGTGCATCCGGTGGGCCATCCGGCGTTCGACGCCGACATCCGGACCATTGCCGGCCGGGCCGGCCAGCGGCTCAGCCATCTCATGCTGCCCAAGGTCGAGTCGCTGACCGATGTGGCGCGGGCCGTGCGGGCGCTCGACGACGCCGGGGCCCTAGCGCTGCCGCTGCATGTGCTGATCGAGTCGCCGCTGGCGGTGCGCAATGTGTTCGATATCGCCGCGCATGCGCGCGTGCAATCCCTCAGCTTCGGGCTGATGGATTTCGTCTCGGCGCACGCCGGCGCGATTCCGGCCGAGGGTATGGCGGCCGGGGGCGACGTCCAGGCGCAGCGGCTGGACCAGTTCACCCATCCGCTGGTGGTGCGCGCCAAGCTTGAGATCGCTTCCGCCGCCCATGCCTTCGGCAAGGTGCCTTCGCACTGCGTGGTAACCGAATTCAACGACATCGAGGTGGTGCGCGCCGCCGCCCGCCGGGCGTCCCGCGAATTCGGCTACACCCGCATGTGGAGCATCCACCCGAGCCAGATCCGCCCCATCCTCGAAGCCTTCGCACCCGATGCGCAGCAGATTCAAATTGCTACAAAAATCATAGCTGCCGCCCTCCATGCGCAATGGGCTCCCATCAGTTTTGATGGCACATTGCACGACCGCGCGAGCTACCGTCATTTCTGGCAGGTGCTCGAGCGCGCGCGCGCCACCGGGCGCGCGCTGCCGGCCGAGGCGCAGACATGGTTCGCGCCCGGCACCCCCTGAAAACCTCGCTCATCCAAGGAATCCCCATGAAGACATTGACCCTGGCCGCCGCGCTCGCGCTGGCCCTGCCGTTCGCGGCGACCGCGCAGAACGCGGACACCGCCAAGCCCGTGGCCAAGTCGGCCAAGCCGGCCGCCAAGTCCACCAAGACGACCCAGAAGTCCACCAAGACGGCCGAGAAGGCCCCGGCAAAGAAAAAGCACCAGGTCACGCGCCGTGCCGCCAAGGCGGTGGAAGAGGTCACGCCCGTGGACACCGCCACCGACGTCGCTTTGAGCGATGCCGACCTGGCCGTGGCGCAGCGCGTGCACACCGGCAAGATCCAGTGCGAGCTGGGCGCCGACGTGACCGTCACGCCCGACAGCAAGAAGCCCGGCTTCTTCACCGTCTCGACCAAGGGCACGCAATACCGCATGCACCCGGTGGAAAGCCGCACCGGCGCCATCCGCCTGGAAGACCCGAGGGCCGGCGCGATGTGGCTGCAAATCGCCAACAAGTCGATGCTGATGAACCAGAAGCAGGGCCTGCGCCTGGCCGACGAATGCCAGGCCCCCGCGCAGCTGGCGGTGGCCGAGGAGCTGCGCAAGAACCCTCCCAAGAGCCTGTTCGAAGGTGCCGATCCGCAGCCTGGCTCGGTCGCCAAGTAATAGCATCTCCCTGCGCGGCGCCGTTCCTGCCGGGCGCTTCGAGCGGCCGGCGATAGTTTTAACTTCCTGAAAAACAAGATGTTGCAAGCCTACGTTGACCATGTCGCCGAACGCGCCGCGCTCGGCATTCCGCCGCTGCCCCTCACCGCCAAGCAAACTGGCGAAGTGATCGAGCTGATCAAGAACGCGACGTCGAAGGACGGCGACTTTTTGCTCAACCTGCTCACGCACCGCGTTCCGGCGGGCGTCGACGATGCCGCCAAGGTCAAGGCCAGCTACCTGGCGGCGGTGGCGCACGGCACCGAGAAGACGCTGCTGCTGACCCGCGCGCATGCGACCGAGCTGCTCGGCACCATGCTCGGGGGCTACAACATCGGCCCGATGATCGACCTGCTGGACGACGCCGAAGTGGGCGCCGTGGCGGCCGAAGGGCTCAAGAAGACGCTGCTGATGTTCGACCAGTTCCACGACGTCAAGGAAAAGGCCGACGCCGGCAACGCGAACGCCCAGGCCGTGCTGCAGAGCTGGGCCGACGCCGAATGGTTCACCGGCCGCCCCGAGGTGCCCGAGAGCCTGACCGTGACGGTCTTCAAGGTCACGGGCGAGACCAACACCGACGACCTGTCGCCCGCGCCCGATGCGACCACGCGCCCCGACATCCCGCTGCATGCGCTCGCGATGCTGAAGAACGCGCGCCCCGGCATCGTGCCCGAGGAGGACGGCAAGCGCGGCCCGGTCAGGTTCATCGAGTCGCTGAAGGAAAAGGGCCACCTGATCGCCTACGTCGGCGACGTGGTCGGCACGGGCTCCTCGCGCAAGAGCGCCACCAACTCGGTGCTGTGGTTCACCGGCGAGGACATCCCGTTCATTCCCAACAAGCGCTTCGGCGGCGTGTGCCTGGGCACCAAGATCGCGCCGATCTTCTACAACACGATGGAGGACGCGGGCGCGCTGCCGATCGAGCTGGACGTGAGCCAGATGGCCATGGGCGACGTGGTCGAGCTGCGTCCCTACGAAGGCAAGGCACTGAAGGACGGCCAGGTCATCGCCGAGTTCAAGGTCAAGAGCGAGGTGCTGTTCGACGAGGTGCGCGCCGGCGGCCGCATTCCGCTGATCATCGGCCGCGGCCTCACGGCCAAGGCGCGGGAGGCCCTGGGCCTGCCGGCCTCGACGCTGTTTCGCCTGCCGCAAAGTCCCGTTGACAGCGGCAAGGGCTTCTCGCTCGCGCAGAAGATGGTCGGCCGCGCCTGCGGCCTGCCGGAAGGCCAGGGCGTGCGCCCGGGCACCTACTGCGAGCCCAAGATGACCTCGGTCGGCTCGCAGGACACCACCGGCCCCATGACGCGCGACGAGCTGAAAGACCTGGCCTGCCTGGGCTTCTCGGCCGACCTGGTCATGCAGTCCTTCTGCCACACGGCCGCCTACCCCAAGCCGGTCG
>JAQGLP010000322.1 GCA_028292835.1 Variovorax sp. | reverse complement strand
GAGCGACGCGGTCGAGGTGCCGGTGATCGCCTCGGGCGGCGTCGGCACGCTCGACCACCTGGCCGACGGCGTGCAGCAAGGCGGCGCCGACGCAGTGCTGGCCGCCAGCATCTTCCACTACGGGGAGCACACCGTGGGCGAGGCCAAGGCGCGCATGGCGGCGCGCGGCATTCCGGTCAGGATGTGAGCTCACCCAGGCTTGCTCGCTTCGCGTAGCCGCCAACCCCCTGCAGGGGGGCGACGCCAGCGGCCCGGCAGAGCCGGCTCCGCGGCGTCCTCCGACCAAGCCGATAGCCAATAAGGAGGATCGCCTGAATCAAGGACAATGCCCGAATGACTTGGCTCGACGAAGTGAAATGGGACGCGAACGGCCTGGTGCCCGTCATCGCGCAGGAGCAGGGCAGCAACGACGTGCTGATGTTCGCCTGGATGAACCGCGAGGCGCTCGGCAAGACGGCCGAGCTGGGCCGCGCGGTGTACTTCAGCCGCTCGCGCCACAGGCTCTGGTTCAAGGGCGAGGAATCGGGCCATGTGCAGACGGTGCACGAGATCCGGCTCGACTGCGACAACGACGTGGTGCTGCTCAAGGTCACGCAGCTCGGCCACCAGCCGGGCATCGCCTGCCACACGGGCCGCCACAGCTGCTTCTTCAGCAAGTATGAGAACGGTCGCTGGACCGCCACCGAGCCGGTCTTGAAAGACCCGGAAACGATCTACAAATGACGACGCCCATGCCCCCGCGCCCCGACACCGACGACTGCGTCAACGCGCTCGAGCGCCTCCACGGCGTGATCGAGAGCCGCCTGCCCGCGCGCGGCGGCGATCCCGAGCAGAGCTACGTCGCGCGCCTGTTGCACAAGGGCCCCGACGCCTTCCTTAAGAAGATCGGCGAGGAGGCTACCGAAGTCGTCATGGCCGCCAAGGACGCCGACCACGGCGGCGACCGGCGCAAGGTGGTCAGCGAGGTGGCCGACCTGTGGTTCCACACGCTGATCGCATTGGCGCACTATGGTTGGTCGCCGCGCGACGTGGTGGCGGAGTTGCAGCGCCGCGAAGGCACCAGCGGCATCGAGGAAAAGGCGCTGCGCAAGGTGCGCCAGCGCGAGGCTTCCAACGAGTGAAGAAAAGGATTCTCATGGCCAACGACATCGTGGACGTGACCCCGAACGAGTCCCTCAGGACCTGGGGCTGGATCAGCTACTTCCTGCATCTGGTGGTGGCCGTGACCGCCGTGCTGCCCGGCGCCCAGGTGTCGATCGCCCTGCTGCTGGTGGCGCTGGTGATCGATCTGGTCAAGCGCGAGGACGCGGTGGGCACCTGGCAGGCTTCGCATTTCAGCTGGCGCATCCGCTCGGTGTTATGGGCGGGCGTGCTCTACATGGTGACCTCGCCGCTCTGGCTGCTGTTCTTCGTGCCCGGCTGGATCGCCTGGGGCCTGATCTCGCTGTGGTTTCTCTACCGTATCGTCAAGGGCATGGTGCGCATGGGCGCGGGCCGTTCCATGGAGTCCTGAATGGCATCCGATCCTCACTGTGTGTTCTGCAAGATCATCGAAGGCACGGTTCCTTCGCGCAAGGTGTACGAGGACGAGGAGCTTTTCGCCTTTCACGACATCGCTCCCTGGGCGCCGGTGCATTTCCTGATCCTGCCCAAGCGGCACATTGCGTCCATGGCCCAGCTGACCGAGCAGGACGCCGCAATGATGGGCCGCATCATGACCCTGGCGCCCCGGCTGGCCCTGGAGCAGGGTTGCCGCCCCTACCCGGGGGGTGGCTGGCGGGTGGTGATCAACACCGGCGCGGAGGGCGGACAGGAGGTGCACCACCTGCACGTCCACGTCATCGGCGGACCGCGGCCCTGGCTCAAGGGATGACGGGTCGGCAAGCGCTTGCCCGGAGCCTGCCTCAAGGCGATATCCATGCCAGGCGGTCGTGCTCTGGCACCGACTAAAATTTGTGCAATTTTTCAGGAGTAATCCATGGGTTCACTTTCCATCTGGCACTGGTTGATCGTGCTGCTGGTCGTCGTCATGATCTTCGGCACCAAGAAACTCAAGAACATGGGCTCCGACCTGGGCGGCGCCGTCAAGGGCTTCAAGGACGGAATGCGCGATGGAGCGGCCGACGCACCGGTCGTTCCGACCCAGCAGGTCAGCGGCACGACCACGCAGGTCGATCCGTCGACCATCGACGTCCAGGCGCGTCAGAAATCCTGAGACCGGACGCCTCGGAGTGTTCGACCTCGGTATATCCAAGATGGCGCTGATCGGCGTCGTGGCGCTGATCGTCATCGGCCCCGAAAAACTGCCCAAGGTGGCGCGCACCGTCGGCACCCTGCTGGGCAAGGCGCAGCGCTACGTGAACGACGTCAAGGCCGAGGTCAACCGGTCGATGGAGCTCGACGAGTTGCGCAAGATGAAGGACACGGTCCAGACCTCGGCGCGCGAATTCGAGCAGAGCATCCATGCCGGCGTCGGCGACTTCGAAAAGCAGTTCAGAACGGACGGCACGCCGGCCGAGTCCGCCTACGAACCAGCCGTCTCCTATCCCTCGTACCGGCATCCGCGCAAGAACTGGCGCCTGAAGCAGGGCGCAACGCCGCACTGGTACAAGGCGCGCAACGGCGTGCGGACCCGGGCGCTGTCGGGCGCGGCGCGTGTCGCACGCTTTCGGCCCCACAAGATCAGCCAGTGACGCGGTTTCGTCTTACATTGCGCGCTCCCCAACGCGCGGCTGCGCTTTCTCATGGCTGATCCAGAAAAACACACAGACGACGAACTCGCGGGCACCGAACAGCCCTTCGTGCAGCATCTGGTCGAACTGCGCGACCGGCTGATCTACTGCGTCTACGGGTTGGTGGCGGCGGGGGTGCTGCTGGCGATCTGGCCCGGGCCCGGCGGACTGGTCGACATCATTGCCCAGCCGATCCGCGCCCACATGCCGCCCGACGCCAAGCTGATCGCGGTAGGCGTGTTCTCGCCCTTTTTCGTGCCGCTGAAGGTGCTGGCGATGGCTTCCGTGCTGCTGGCGCTGCCCTGGCTCATGTACCAGGCCTGGATGTTCGTCGCGCCCGGCCTCTACAGCCACGAGAAGAGGTTCGCGCTGCCGCTCATCACGTTCGGCAGCCTGCTGGCCTACTCGGGCATCGCATTCGTGCAGTTCTTCGTGCTCGACAAGATGTTCGGCTTCATCCAGCGCTTCACGCCGTCAACGGTGGCGGCCACGCCCGACATTTCCTCGTACGTGGAGGCCATCCTCTCGCTCTACATCGCCTTCGGCGCCGCCTTCCAGGTGCCGATCGTGGTGATGCTGCTGGTGCGCTTCGAAATGATCACGATCGACAAGCTGCGCCAGTTCCGCGGCTATTTCGTCGTGCTGGCCTTCGTGGTGGCGGCGGTGCTGACGCCCCCGGACGTGGTGTCGCAACTGGCGCTCGCGATCCCGATGTGCCTGCTCTACGAAATCGGCATCGTGGCCGCGGGGTATTTTCAGAAGCACAGCAAGGCGCCCGAAGAGAGCGCCGACTCGTCCTCGCCCTGAGCCGCCTTCCTGGGCCACTGCCCAGCGCGGCGCAGGGCCGCGAGGCCGTGGCGTTATTCCGTGTCCGGATTCGGGGAGGGCGCCGGGCTGCGCTGGGTCTTTGGCCGCAGGCCCGGCGTCACGTCCAGCTCGAGCTTGTCGTTGCCGCGCTGCAGCTTGAAGCGCGATGCGTTGCCGGGCTTGAGCGCCGCCACGGAAGTCAGCAACTCCTGCACATTGCCGATCCTGCGCTCCCCCACGCCTGTCACCACGTCGCCCGGCCGGATGCCGGCCTTGGCGGCGGGACCGTTCTGCAGCACGCCCGTGATGATCACGCCTTCCGAGGCCTTGACGCCGAAGGTCTCGGCCAGCTCGGGCGACAGGTCGTTGGGCTCCACGCCGATCCAGCCGCGTGTGACCTTGCCTTCCTTCACGATGTCCTCCAGCACCTGCTTGGCGGTGGACACCGGAATCGCGAAGCCGATGCCCATGCTGCCGCCCGAGC
>JAQGLP010000292.1 GCA_028292835.1 Variovorax sp. | reverse complement strand
TCGAGGTCCAGCACCGGCGAGAAGCAGGCGTCGCGGCCCTCCATGGCGGCCACCCATTCGTCCCGTGTGCGGGTCCTGAAGATGTCGGCGAACTGCGCGCGCACGCGCGGCCAGGTCGAGCGGTCGTTCTGCGGAGGGAGCTGCGCCACCTGCAGCCCCATGCCGGCGGTCAGCGCCTCGTAGAAACGCGCCTCGATGGCGCCGACCGCGACGTACTTTCCGTCACGCGTCTCGTAGGTGCCGTAAAAGGGCGCGCCACCATCGACGATGTTCTCGCCGCGCTTGTCCGTCCATTCGCCCATCTGGCGGAATGCGGAGAAGGCGGACATCAGATTGGCGAGTCCGTCGACCATCGCCGCATCGACGACCTGCCCCAGCCCCGATCTGCGCGCTTCGGTCAGCGCCGCGAGGACGCCGACCGCGAGGTACATCGCGCCGCCGCCGAGATCCGCCGCGAGGTTCAGCGGCGGCACCGGCGGGCGGTCCTTCTCGCCGATGCAGTGCAGCGCACCGCTGAGCGCGAGATAGTTGATGTCGTGGCCGACCGCCTGCGCGAGCGGTCCATCCTGGCCCCAGCCCGTCATGCGCCCATAGACCAGCCTCGGGTTGCGCTCGAGGCACTCGGCCGGCCCGAGGCCGAGCCGTTCGGCGACACCGGGACGAAAGCCCTCGATCAGGATGTCGGCGTGTCGCACCATTTGCAACGCCGCATCGACGGCAGCCCGCGACTTCAGGTCGAGTGCGACCGAGCGCTTGTTTCGGTTGTAGAAGTCGAAGTGCGGCGGCACCGGCGTGCCCAGATCGACCGCCGTGGCGCGGTCGATGCGCACGACGTCGGCGCCGAGGTCGGCCAGCAGCGCACCGCAGAATGGCGCCGGACCGATCGCCGGCAGCTCCAGAACACGAACTCCATCCAGTGGCCCCGGCATCGCAAAGCTCCTTGAAGATCGAACGACTCTCGGCACCGTGCCACGCTTCGTTCGCTACCGTACGAAGTATCGGAGCCCTTGCGACCTTTCAGGGTCGGTGTTTTCCATATGTCGTACGCTGGCACACTATCTATATGCTAACGTTATTTCATGAGGATGCGTCGATGAAAGCAGCTGTTCTCGAACAACGGGGCCGCGAAGGCCTCGTACTGCGCGATGTGCCGGTGCCGGTGCGCCGCGACGGCGAAGTGCTGCTGCGGGTGCATGCCGCAGGGCTGAACCGCGTGGACCTGTACATGCGCGACAACGGCAGCGGCATCACGCACGCGCTGCCGCAGACGCTGGGCGTCGAAGCGGCCGGCGTGGTCGCCGAGGCGGATGCCGACAGCGGGCTCAAGCCTGGGCAGAAAGCGGTCGTCTACTCCAACGCCTTCTGCGGCGTGTGCCGCTACTGCCTGGCCGGCGACCAGCCGCTGTGTCTGCGCGCACACATCATGGGCGAGCACCGCGACGGCGGTTTTGCGCAATACGTCGCGATGCCGGCGCGCTGCGTTCTGCCGCTGCCCGATCACGTCGATCTGGTCGACGCCGGCGCGCTGTTGGCGGCCTACCTGACGGCGTGGCGGATGCTGTTCGGCAAGCGCGCGCTCCGGCCCGGGGAAACGGTGTTGGTGGTGGGCGTGGGCGGCGGCGTGGCCGTGGCGTGCCTGCAGCTGGCGCTGCATGCGGGTGCTCGCGTGCTGGTGACCTCCTCGAGCGACGAGAAGCTCGCACGTGCCCTGTCGCTCGGCGCCGCGGGCGGGGTCAACTACCGACGCGAGAAAGTGGCCAGACGCATTCTGGAGCTGACCGGCGGCGAAGGGGTCGACATGGTGATCGACAGTGTCGGCGAAGCGAGCTGGGACGATTCGCTGCGGTCGCTGCGGCGGGGAGGACGCCTGGTCACCTGCGGCGCAACGACCGGCTCCAACCCGCCAGCGGACATCCAGCGGCTGTTCATCCGCCAGCTCGAGGTGTACGGCTCCACTGGCGGCAGCCTCGAGGAGTGTCGCCAACTCATCGCGCTGCTTGCGAGCGGCGCGATCCGGCCGGTGATCGACCGGCGCTTTGCGCTGGAAGACCTGACCGCCGCGTTCGATCGGCTGGAGCGCGGCGAGCAGTTCGGCAAGCTCGTGCTCACCATGGCCAGCTGAGGGCTGCGTCCCGGATGAAACAACTCCTGCTCGTCCGGCACGGCCGGCCCGATGAAGGCCATGCGCTGCGTCCCGGCGATCCGCCGCTGCATGCCGCGGGCCATGCGCAGGCGCGCGCACTCGCGCTGCGGCGGCTCGCTTTCGAGCCCATCGATCGCATCGTCTCCAGTCCGCAGCAGCGCGCGCTCGACACCGCAGCACCGCTGTCGCGCGTGCTCGGCATCGAGATCGAGGTGGTCGATGGCCTGGCGGAGTGCGACTTGCATACGGCCCGCTATCGTTCTCCCGAGACCATCCACCGCGAGGAGCCGCACCGCTGGGCGGAGTTTCTTGCATCGACGCCGCGCTTCCTGGGCATCGATCCCGACATTTTCCGCCAGACCGTGCTGAATGCCTTCGCTGCGCTTATGAACGACGCGCGGGGCTCGGTGGTTGCCGTGTTCTCGCACGGCATGCCGATCAAGACGCTGGTCGCCCATGCGATGCGCATGGCGGGCACCGAGAGCTTCTCGCTCGATCACTGCTCCGTGACACGCGTGGTCGGCCGCTCGCTGGACGATGCGCGGGTGCGCACGCTCAACGAATCGATGCCCTGAGCGCTGCCTTCACCGGCGCGAGCCGTCCCCCGGACCATGGTGCGCGTCGGCGCCGTAGGCGTCGCGCAGCTGGCGCTTCAGAACCTTGCCAATGTCGCTGCGCGGCAGGCTGGCAACGATCCGCACCCCTGCCAGCCGCTGGGCCTTGCCCAGTTGCCCGTTCGCCCAGTCCATCAACGTCTCCGCCGACGT
>JAQGLP010000291.1 GCA_028292835.1 Variovorax sp. | reverse complement strand
TGGCCGAGAGCGGCCGTCTCGGCATCTACGAATGGCTGCGCTATCCCTGGTTTCCCTACAACTACCAGCTGCTGTACGCGGCGGCCCTGCAGGTCGACGGCGACACGTTCCCGCACCTCCTGAACGCGTTGGCGGGCTGGCTGGGCGCGCTGCTCGTGTACCGGCTCGGCGCCCGGCACGCGGACCGCGCGACCGCCGCGCTGGGCGCCGCGATCTGGCTGGTGCTCGGCGACTACTCCGACGCCCTCATCGACCTGGGGGTGGCGCTCTTCGTGCTCGCGGCCTGCGTGGCGCTCTGGCGGTGGCGCGAATCCGCGCGCGGCAAGGGGCTGTGCTGGCTCGCACTCGGTGCCTTCTTTCTCGGGGTCGCGGCCGGCTCGAAATACCAGGCGCTCACCTTCCTTCCCCCGGTCGCGCTCTTTGTCGTGTTGCGCGAGCGACGACCGCGCGCGTGGCTGCTGGCCGCCGCCGCCTTCCTGTTGCCCTGCGTCTACTGGTACGCGCGCAATGCCGTCGCAACCGGAGATCCCTTCAATCCGATCGGCGCCCGCGTCTTCGGCTTCACGAACTGGAACGCGTTCGACTACGCGCAGCAGCTCGCCGACGTGCGCGCGCACGCCGCCTGGCCCAGCGTGCTGATCTGGCCCGTGCTCCTCGCGCCTTTCTCCGCCGCGTGGAAGTCCTCGGCCGCGCTGCGCGCCGCCGGCTGGCTGTGTGTCTGGTCGGTGCTGGTGTGGGTCGCCACGTCGCGCTATCCGCGGTACCTGACGGCGGCGTACCCGCTGCTGGCCTTGATGAGCGCGGTCGGCTGGGGGGTGCTCGCGCGCTGGCTGTGGGCCCGTGCATCGGCCACCCTGCGGCGCCCGGCCGCGCTCCGCACGGGCACCCTGTGGGTGCTGCTGGCAGGGGTGGCGCTCGCATCGCTGCAACAGTCCCGCAGCACGGTGGTCGCCATCGCGGTCACCCCGGCCGAGCGCACGGCCTTCCTGCGGCAGGCCGTGCCGGGCTACGCGGTGATGGATTACCTGCGCCAGCATGCGGGCGGGCGTGTCTACCAGATCGCACTGAGCGAGGCCATCTACTACGGTCCCACGCCCGTGTGGGGCGACGCCATCGGCCCCTGGCGTTACATCGACTTCATCACGCTGCCGCCTGCGGAGATGGCGGCCAAGCTCTCGCGCCTGGGCTTCACCGCGATCGCATTGCCGACCACCTTCCTGCCCCTGCTTGAAAAGTCCGGCTTCGAGGCGCATTTCAAGCCGATGTACGACGCGGACCATGCCCGCGCCTACCGGATCATTCCCCCGGCCCCATGAACGCACCCCTCCCGACCCTCGCGCCGCCTGACCCGTCTACCGACGGCTCCGCACCGCGGCACCCGACCCTGCGCATCGCCGCCGTCATCCCTTGCTACAACGAGGCGCTCACCATCGGCAAGGTGCTGGAAGAGTTCCACGCCGCCTTGCCCGAGGCGAGACTGCACGTGTTCGACAACGCCTCCACCGACGGCACGGCCGCCGTCGCGCGCACGGCCGGTGCCAGGGTCACGCATGTCCCGCTGCGGGGCAAGGGCAACGTGGCGCGCCGCATGTTCGCCGACGTCGAGGCCGACGTGTACGTGATGGTCGATGGCGACGCGACCTACGCGCTCTCGCGCCTGGTCGAGATGGTCGACCGGCTGGTGGCCGACAACCTCGACATGGTGACCGGCTGCCGCGTCGACGCACCGGACGAGGAGGCCGTCACCTACCGCGCCGGCCACCGCCTCGGCAACCGGATGCTCACCGGCGCCGTCACGCTGCTCTTCGGCGGGCAGATGCAGGACCTGCTCTCGGGTTTTCGCGTATTCTCGCGCCGCTATGCCAAGTCGTTCCCGGCGGTCTCGGAAGGCTTCGAGATCGAGACCGAGCTGACCGTGCACGCGCTCGAGCTGCGCATGCCCTATGCCGAGGTGCCGGTGCACTACCGCGCCCGCCCGGAGGGTTCGCACAGCAAGCTCTCCACCTACCGCGATGGCTGGCGCATCCTGCGGACGATCTGCAAGCTGTTCGTGAACGAGCGGCCGCTGCTCTTCTTCAGCATCGTGGCGGCGGCGCTGGCGCTGGCCTCGGTGCTCGTCGCGGTACCGCTGTTCCTCACCTACTGGCAGACCGGCCTGGTGCCGCGCCTTCCCACCGCCGTGCTCGTCACCGGCACGATGCTCGTCGCCATGCTCTCCTTCTTCTGCGGTGTGGTGCTGCACACGGTGACCATGGGGCGGCAAGAGGTCAAGCACCTGCGCTACTTCGCCGTTCCGGGCGTGCGGCAGCAGGAATGAAGCAGGCCAGGTTCAGCGCCCTCCCGCCAAGGCTCCGGGCGTCGACCCGGTCCAGCCCAGCAAGGCGCGCGAAAACCTCCTCCCGTTGCGAAAGCCCACCGCCAGGAGCGCCATGACCCAGATCGGCAAACCCCCGTGCGACGAGGCCGCGATCCGGCACGGCGAGGCCGCCACCGCTCCCTGCGCGGCAGCGGCCCGGCGCGGCGTCCTGGCCGCCGCCATCCTCGGGTCGAGCATGGCCTTCATCGACGGCACCGTCGTCAATGTCGCGCTGCCGGCGCTCCAGCGCGACCTGGGGGCCAATGCCTTCCAGGCCCAGTGGGTGGTCGAGTCGTACGCGCTCTTCCTCGCGGCGCTGCTGCTGGTCGGCGGCTCGCTGGGCGACCACTTCGGCCGGCGCCGCATCTTCGCGGCCGGCGTGGCCCTGTTCGCCGTCGCTTCGGCGGCCTGCGCACTGTCGGCCAGCGTGCGGCAGCTCATCGCGGCGCGCGCGGTGCAGGGCGTCGGCGCCGCCTTGCTGGTGCCCGGCAGCCTGGCGCTCATCAGTGCGTCCTTTCCCGAGCGGGAGCGCGGCAGGGCGATCGGTACCTGGTCGGGCTTCAGCGGCATCACGGCGGCGATCGGGCCCGTGGTGGGCGGCTGGCTGGTCGACCACTCCTCCTGGCGGTGGGCCTTCCTCATCAACCTGCCGATGGCGGCTGCGGTGCTGCTGATCGTCTGGCGACGCGTGCCGGAAAGCCGCAGCGCCGCGGACAGCGGGCTCGATCCGTGGGGCGCTCTGCTCGCGACGCTGGGCCTGGGCGGCATTGTCTACGCCTTCATCGAGGCACCGGTGCAGCAATGGCGCGCGCCGGCGGTGCTGGCCGCGCTGGCGACCGGGCTCGTGGCGAGCGCACTTTTCGTGGCGGTCGAAGCGCGCGCCCGGGCACCCATGCTGCCGCTCGCGCTGTTCGGACGGCGCAACTTCGGCGGCGCCAACCTGCTGACCCTGCTGCTCTATGCGGCGCTGGGCGGCGGCCTGTATTTCTTTCCGCTCAACCTGATCCAGGTGCAGGGCTACTCGGCCACGGCGGCCGGCGCCGCGCTGCTGCCCTTCATCCTGATCATGTTCGCGTTCTCGCGCGGCGCGGGCCGGCTGGTGGACCGCTTCGGCTCGCGGCCGCCGCTGGTCGTGGGCCCGGTGATCGCGGCCGCGGGCTTCGCGCTCTTCGCGCGGCCGGGGCTCGGCGCGGACTACTGGACGGGCTTCCTGCCGGCGGTGGTGGTGCTCGGCATCGGCATGACGGTCACGGTCGCACCGCTCACGACCACGGTGATGAACGCCGTCGGCCCCGACCTGGCCGGCGTGGCCTCGGGCGTGAACAATGCGGTGTCGCGCACGGCCTCGGTGCTGGCGGTGGCGGTGTTCGGGCTGCTCATGGCCTGGGCCTTCGACGCCAGCCTGGCTGGCAGCCTGAAGGACATGGGCGCGTCGGCCGAGCTGACGGCCGCGCTGGAAGCACAGCGCAGCAGGCTCGCCGCCGCCACCCCACCCGCAGGCCTCGACGTGGCGACCGCGCGGGCGACGACGGAGGCGGTGCAGCGCGCCTTTGTCTCGGGCTTTCGCTGGGTCATGGGGATCAGCGCGGCGCTGGCGCTGTTGAGTGGGTTGAGCGCGTGGTGGTGGATTGGGGGCGAGGCGGCTGTGCCCGCGTCTGCATCGAAAGGCTGATCGAATGCTGGGCTTGGCTGATTGAGTCAAATAGGCGACAAAATCAAGGCAATCATGTGATCATTTAGCGTGATTGCAAGGGTCGCTGTCGGCCAGAAGCGGCCGGTCACACATCCGACAGCCATGACCGCCTCAGACTGACAGCGCTGCAGAGATATCCAAACTGGTCGCTCCAAACCGGTTGCCGAACTCCGCAAGTCGAATGTCGGCTTCTATAAGGACTCGTTTGTCAAATCGTTTTTTTATGACGGTATCGATGGGTGTGAGTTTACGGTCCCCTGATAGGCGCACGCAGTGGGCATGAGGCACGCGCTGGTCAAGGCCACCCAAAGGGGGGTGGCCTTGACGAGGCGATCGACACCGCCGACGCTGCCGCA